>JBOHKZ010000141.1:0-8766 GCA_050729355.1 Phenylobacterium sp.
GCTCAAACACGGCACCACGATCAGCCCCGGAATGCCCGCTCAGGCTCTGATCGTGGCAGGCAAGCGGACGGTCATGGGATCACTCATTTCCCCCATTACAGACACCTTGCACGACGCCTTGCGAGACCAGTAGTTGCGTCTCGGCTACAGGGGGTTTGACTAAGCTTCTGAGCCCCTTTTTGATGTTGCGTAATTTACGGGCTTCCGATACGTCTTCCCTCGGGCTCGTTTAACCTTCGCCGCAGCACGCTATGGCGCTTGGGATGAATGGACCGTCGGGACTGCTCCATCGGGGATGGGGGTCAGGCGTGCCGGGGGTCCGTGTGACACAGACTGGAGAGACTAATGGCGACCTATAACTTCGAGACGATTTCGGCGACGGATGCGCTGGCCTACAACAAGGCCACCGACGCGCTGATTTTCAGCAACCCGACGTCTTCGGGCAACAAGGTCTCGGTGATCTTCACCGCCCAGACCTTTACGACTCCGGCCACCGCCACGGTGACCGACCTGGTCACCGGCCGCACGGTTGTGTTCGGTCCGGGCTTCGCCGGTGAAGGCGACGGCGCGGGAACGGGCCCGGTCATCTTCCTGGATGGCTCGAACCTCTACGCCGGCACGACCGGTCCGGACGCCCCCGCGGCGGCTAGCACGGGTCAGAACGACGGCCTCTTCGGCGGTGAAGGCAACGACACCCTGAGCGGCGGCGCCGGCAACGACGTGCTGCAAGGCAACCAAGGCGCGGACAACCTGTCGGGCGGCGACGGCAATGACACGATCTTCGGCGGCAAGGACGTTGACACCATCGACGTTGGCAAGGGCTCGAACTTCGCCCAAGGCAACATCGGCGATGACGTCATCACCGCGGCCACGGCGACCGGCGCCAACACGCTGCTCGGCGGTCAAGACAACGACAACATCACCGGCGGCAACTTCGGTGACAACATCAGCGGCGACCTCGGCAACGACACGATCGTCGGCGGCACGGGCAACGACACGCTGTTCGGTCAAGCCGGCAACGACAACGTTTCGGCCGGCAACGGCACGAACGTGGTCGACGGCGGCGATGGCAACGACACCCTGAGCTCGGGCGTTGGCGCCAGCACCATCACCGGCGGTCTGGGCGCTGACCAAGTCACCTTCGCGGGTGGCGCGAGCGGCACCAGCTTCGGTCAGGGCAACTCCGGGGACGACGCCTTCACCACTTCGAGCGGCGGCATCGACCAGATCCTGGGCGGTCAAGACAACGACGTGATCAACGCCAGCGGCGGCGGCGCCGACGTGTTCAACGGCAACGCCGGCAACGACACGATCAACACCTCGGGTTCGGGCGACGATCGCCTCACCGGTGAAGACGGCGATGACTTCATCACCGACTCCGGCGGCGGCAAGAACATCGTCGACGGCGGCGCGGGTGACGACTCGATCGTCATGAGCGCGGTCACCGGCAACGACAGCGTTACGGCCGGCGTCGGCAACGACACCGTCACGGACGCGGGCGGCTCCAACACCATCGACGGCGGCGCGGGCAACGACACCATCGACGTCTCGGGCGCTGGCGCCACGGGTGGCAACAACTCCCTCACCGGCGGTGATGGCAACGACCTGATCACGGGTGCGGGCCAAGACACCAACGGCGCTGGTGGTAACGACACGGTCATCGCCGGCATCGGCAACGACTCGATCTTCGCCAACGGCGGCAACGACTCGGTCAGCGCCGGCGACGGCAACGACTCGATCAACGCGGGCGCCAATAATGACGTCGTCAGCGGTGGTGAAGGCAACGACACCATCCTCGGCGGCACCGGCGTGGATCAGCTGACGGGCGGCAACGGCGCCGACCGGTTCGTCTTCGCGGCGGGCGACAGCGGCACGACCTTCGCTACCACCGACGTGATCACCGATTGGACGAGCACGGGTACGGCCCCGGACACGCTTTCGATCGGCGGGATTGCCGGTACGGCGCTGAACTACAAGGAAGAGACCCAAGCCGACTACGCGGCCGGTCTCGCCAAGGCGAACGCGGACATGTCCGCCGACCACGCGATCAAGTTCGTGGCCGTGCAAGTCGGAACGGACACGATCGTGTTCTTCGACAGCAACGCCGACTTCACGGCCGATGGCGCGGTTGCGCTGGCCGGCAAGACGCTTGCCGACATCGACTTCGGCAACCTCGTCTAAGCTTAGACGTCGAACTAAAAGTCTTGGGCCGCCCTTCGGGGCGGCCCTTTTCTTTTGGGGGTTGCGCCACGCGTTGGCTCGCGTAAGTCGCAGACCACATGCAGAACGCCGCCCTCTACCTCCACCCCGAAGCCTTCGACACCACGACGGGTCGCATCCTGGGCCGCCACGCGGCGGGCGAGACATTTCTGCAGGGGTTTCTACGTCACGCCGATGTCGACCGGTTCGACCTCTGGGATGGCGCAGGCAAGGGGCGCGACACGCTGGAGGCTTTCCTCCAACGGTTTGACGTCAGCCGCCGCCCGGTGCGGATCATCGGGGCCGTCGCCCGCGCGGAATTGTCCGACCCCGGCGTGGTCTTCCTCCCCGGACCGGACCTCAATCGCGAAGCCTGGCTGCGCCGGGTCGTCGGTTCGCGGACTTACGCGGCCTGTGGTCTCACTCACACGACCGCCACCGCCCAGATCATGCGGACCATCGCGGATCTCCTGATCGCGCCGGTCGAGGACTATGACGCGCTGATCTGCACATCCACCGCCGTGCACGCCAGCGTCGAGAGCCAGTTGGATGGCGTTCGGGAATACCTGACCCGCGAGTTTGGACCCCGCCGGCGCGCCGAGCCGCAGCGTGTGGTCATCCCCCTGGGCGTAAACACCGCGGACTTTGCGGTGACGGACGAGAATCGCCAGGCGTGGCGCGCGCGGCTGGGCATCCCCGAAGACGCCGTCGTGGCGCTCTATGTCGGCCGCTTCAATGTGCTCGCCAAAATGAATCCAGCCCTGATGGCCATGGCCCTCGAACTGGCGGCCAAGGCCACGGGCCAACCGATCTACTGGGTGAATTCCGGCTGGGCGGAGAGCGAGGCCGATGCGGAGACCTATCACCGCGAGACGCGCGCGCTTTGTCCGTCGGTCACCTACATCGAAGTCGACGGCCGCGATCCCGACGCCAGGTTCTCGATCTGGTCGGTGGCCGACTTCTTCATCAGCTTCTCCGACAACATCCAGGAGACCTTCGGCCTGACCCCCATTGAGGCGATGGCGGCCGGGCTTCCTTGCGTGGTCACCGACTGGAACGGCTACAAGGACACCGTCCGCAACGGCCAGGACGGCTTCCGCATCTCGACGACCGCGCCGCGCCCGGGAATGGGCGGCGATATCGCCTTCTGGTTCGCCAACGACTGGTCCAACTACCTGAGCTACGTGGGCGCTGCCGCACAGTATGTCGCCATCGACTTCGCGGAAGCGGTCACCGCTATCTCGGCCCTGGTGCAGAGCCCTGACCTGCGTCGCCGAATGGGCGAGAACGCCCGCGCCCGCGCTCGGTCGGTGTTCGACTGGTCCGCCATCGTACCGCAATACCAGGCCCTCTGGGCCGAGCAGGACGCGCGCCGGCGCGCCGCTCCGCCCGAACCCGCCGCGGCCGACAATCCGTTCCGCCCCGACCCCTATCGCCTGTTCTCGGCCTATCCCACGCGCCATCTTGGCCTGGAGGACCGGCTTTCACTGGCGGCCGGCGCGACCGAAGCCAGCATTGCGGAGAGCCTGGCGCGGCCCCTGGCCTCTTATGCGCGGATCAATAGGCCCACGCCGGCCGAAGTCGCCGCCGTCGTGACCTGGCTTGCGGGAAATCCGGGCGCCTGCGTGGCCGAGCTCGTCGAGGGCTTTCCCCAGGCGCGTCGCTCCGTCGTCCGCCGGGGCCTGCTCTGGATGGCCCGCCATGGCGTTCTCGAGATCAGCCCGGCGCGGTGACGCGCAGGACCGTGACGTCCAAGCCGGCCGTATCCTGAAACTGTAGGTTGAGGCGTGGACCTCGTTCTTGGCCCAGAACGCGAGAGGCCGGATGGCGGACCTTTCGATCCACCACCCGGCCAAAGCGACACAGCCATTGGAGAGCTAGGCTGACGGTCTCAATCTATCGCAAAGCGCCGATTGGCGGAAGCAAATCCCGATCACTTATGGGTTAACTTGACCATGGCGCAACCTGCGTCGGATCCGCGCATCAGAGTGTGGTCTGTATCCGCCGTTCGAGGGCGACAGCGCCCTTGCGGTGGACGCGGACCTCGGCCGTGTAGACGCCGTGCGGCCAGCCACCGGCCGGACGCTTCTTCCCCACGAGACTGATGTACTGAGCCTTGTCGTGATCGAGGGGCTGGGTCGTGGCGCTGGCCAAGGATGCGCCGCCAGGACCGGTCAGCGCGATCTCCACTGTGTCGCCCTCCTCGAGCTCGATCGCCCGGGCATAGGCCACGACATAGGCGGACCCGGCGGCCGGCGAGGCGACCGCCCCGTTCTCGACATCCTGCATGGTGACGGGCGCGCCCGCGAAGCCGGCATTGAGGATGGCGCCAGCCTTGTAGCTCATCTGCCGGGCGGCGGCGGCGTTCCAAAGGCCCTTCTGGGCCGCACAGGAGGCGGGGTTGGACCTGTCCGGCGCGAAGGGGTCGACCGTCGTTCCGCCCCGCCGCACGGTGAAGTGCAGATGCGGAAACTCCGTCTTGCCCGACAGCCCCACCTTCGCCAGCGGAGTGCCAGCGACGACGGTGTCGCCGACCTTTACCCGCACGCTGCCCTTGGCCAGGTGACAGTACTGGGTCTCCCAGCCCCCGCCGTGGTCGATCACCACGCCGTTGCCGCACTCCTGGCCGGACACGGAGGGCGCGCCGGCCGCCCGGATCGAGACGTCCGCGACGCCATCGCGCAGGCGCGCAACGCGGCCGGGCGCGGCGGCCAGTACGTCCACGCCGGCGCGCTGGGCCGCCATGTCGAGGATGCGGATATCGATACCGTCGTGACCGTCATAGGTGCGCCGGGCGCATTTGTAGTCGCGGATGGCGGGCCCCGGATCGCGATCGACATAATGCTGGATTTCGCAGGTCCGGCCGATCTGGCAGGCCAGGGGCAGGGCGAAGGTCGGCCCGGAGGCCGAAGCCTCGGGCGCGGCGCGCGCGACGCCAAGGCTGCTCAGCACGAGCAGGGCGGCGAGGGATGCGGCTCTCATCGCGGGGCCTTCGATTGCCTTTCGAAGCCTCCGACATGGCGGCAGAAGAAGGCGCATTAAGGACCTCAGCCGTCGAAGGCCATGCCCGTCAAGGCTGTGAGCCGCACCTGATCCGCCGCGTAGAGTTCACGCAGGAAGACGGCGTCTTGAGAGGTGAGCTCCGAGCCATAGTCCATCTCGCGGCCCACGTGGACCTGCCGCGGTTCGGGAGCGGCGCGAGTCGGAAGGGCCAGGAACTTGCGTAGCGTCGCGAGAACCTCGGCAGGCTCCCGGTTCAGATCCTCAGCCCGCAGAACCAGAACCTGTTCGCGCGGGAAGACCGCGAAGAGCGCCTCCAGTTGCTCGCCATAGAATCCCCGCTCGACATAGGAGAACTCGCGGTGATGGCCCCAGGGCTCGGCGTCCAGCAGGCGCCGCCGGCCCTGGCGGATGCACCAGGCGAACGGTCGAGTCTCGGCGCCCCGGGCGTACTCCATCTTCCAGTGCGACCAGGCGCGCTCGACCGGATCGCGCAGCAGGACGACCAGGCGCATGGCTGGATTGTAGGCGGCGATCCGCGCCAGGCAGTTGGGCCAGTAGAGGTAGATCGGCGTCGCCTCGCCGCGCGGGCGGCCGTCCCAGGGCGCGAAGTTGGCGTGATAGGCGCCGTAGTCAGGCCGGGCCCAGTCCTGGCTCTCGTCGTCGAAGAAGTGCACCTCCTTCACCCGCGAGAGAGATAGCCCGGGATCCTCCGACAGATAATCGAAGAGCGCGGTCGTGCCGGCCTTCTGCACCCCGGCGATGATGAAGGAGACGCGCGAATCCTCGGCCATGTCCGTCACATGTCCTGCCTGCGACGCGTCGGCAAGATCAGGCTTTGCCGCTTCATCGAAGCGGACGTCCGCGATAAGAGGTGACGATGAAGACGGTGATCCTGGCCGGCGGGCTCGGTACGCGCATCTCGGAAGAGAGCCATCTGAAGCCCAAGACGATGATCGAGATCGGCGGGCGCCCGATCCTTTGGCACATCATGAAGCTGTTTTCGCATTACGGCTTCAACGACTTCATCGTCTGCCTTGGCTACAAGGGCTACGTCATCAAGGAGTACTTCTCCAACTACGTGCTCCACAACGCCGACGTGACGATCGACCTGGCGAAGGGCTCGATCGAGTACCACGCCACCAATCACGAACCCTGGAAGGTCACGCTGGTGGAGACCGGCGAGGCGACCATGACCGGGGGCCGGGTGAGGCGGATCGCGCCCTACCTGGAGCCGGGCGAGCCGTTCTTCCTGACCTACAGCGACGGCGTGGCCGATATCGATCTGCGAGCGCTTGCCGACTTCCACCGCACGCACGGGCGCGAGGCCACGGTCACGGCGGTCTCGCCCCCCGGTCGTTTCGGGGCGCTGGAGATCGTCGCCGGCCAGGTGCAGCGGTTCATCGAAAAGCCGGCCGGGGACAACGGCCTGATCAACGGCGGCTTCTTTGTGCTGCAGCCTGAGGTCATCACTCGCATCGCCGGCGACGAGACGATCTGGGAGCAGGAGCCGCTGATGGGCCTGGCCCGTGACGGCCAGCTCGGCGCCTACCGCCACGACGGGTTCTGGGCGCCCATGGACACCCTGCGCGAGAAGAACGTGCTGGAAGCCCTGTGGCAGTCGGGCGAGGCGCCGTGGCGGCGCTAGATCCCGGGTTCTGGTCGGGCAAGCGCGTACTGCTGACCGGCCATACCGGCTTCAAGGGATCCTGGGCGGCGATCTGGCTGGCCGGCATGGGCGCCAAGGTGACTGGCCTCGCCCTGCCGCCGGACCAGAGCCCCAGCCTGTTCGATCTGGCCGGCGTTGGCGGCGTGATCGAGTCGGTCCTGGTGGACCTGCGGGAAGCTGCGGCGGTCGAGGCTGCGTTGGCCGGACGCTCCTTCGACCTCGTGCTGCACATGGCCGCCCAGCCGATCGTACGGACCTCCATCGAGGACCCGATCGGCACCTTCGGCACGAACATCATGGGGACCGCGCACCTGCTGCAGGCCCTGCGCGCGCAGAGCGCACTCCAGGCGGTGCTCGTGGTCACCTCCGACAAGGTCTACGCCAACGCCGAGACCGGGCGCGCCTTCGCCGAAGGTGACGCGCTGGGCGGCAAGGATCCCTATTCGGCGTCGAAGGCGGCCGCGGAGATCGTGACCCAGAGCTTCGCCAGGAGCTTCTTCGACGCGACCGGCGTGCCGGTGGCGACGGCGCGCGGCGGCAATGTCATCGGCGGCGGCGACTTCTCCCGCGACCGGCTGGTGGCCGACATCGTACGCGCCGCGCGCAGCCAGGAAACGGTCGTGTTGCGCCATCCCGAGGCGACCCGGCCGTGGCAGCACGTGCTGGATTGCCTGGCGGGATACCTGGTCCACCTGCAGGCCCTGGCCACCGACCCCGGCGCGCCGCGGGCGCTGAATTTCGGGCCGAAGCCCGGCGGGACCGAGGTGACGGTGGGCGAGCTCGCGACGCTGGGCGTGCAGGCGCTCGGCGCGCAGCCCTGGCGCCACGAACCCGATCCCAATTCCATAGAGGCGCGATCGCTCGCCATCGACGCCAGTCTCGCCAAGCGGGCGCTGGGCTTTGAAAGCCGGCTCGACGCGCCGCGGGCTGTCGCGCTGACCATGGACTGGTATCGCCGCCAGGCGAACGGCGAGGCCGCGCTCGACTTGTGCCGGGAGCAGATCACGGCCTACGAAGGCGCCCCATGACCGCGCCCGCCTGCCGCTTCTGCAAGATCCCCCTCACCCACACCTTCGTGGACCTCGGCCGTCAGCCGTTGTCGAACAGCTATCTGACGCCCAAGCAGCTCGCCGCCGGGTCGGAGCAGGCCTATCCGCTGCACGCGCGGGTCTGCCACAACTGCTTCCTGGTGCAGGTGGAGGACGTGGTCCCGGCCGACGCCATCTTCGACGACGCCTACGCCTATTTCTCCTCCTACTCGACGAGCTGGGTGGAGCATGCGCGGCGCTACGCGACTGCGATGAAAGAGCGGTTCGGGCTTGGCCCCGAGTCGCTGGTGATCGAGGTCGCCAGCAACGACGGCTATCTGCTGCAGCACTTCGTGGAGATGGACGTGCCCGTCCTGGGTATCGAGCCCACGGCGAACACCGCACAGGCGGCGATCGCGCGGGGCGTGCCCACCGAGGTCCGCTTCTTCAACGTGGCCACCGGGCTGGACCTGGCGGAGCGGGGCCTGAAGGCGGACCTGATGGCCGCCAACAACGTTCTGGCGCACGTGCCGGACATCGGCGACTTCGTCGGCGGCTTCCGTGAGGCCTTGAAGGACGAAGGCGTCCTGACGTTCGAGTTCCCGCACCTGCTGAAGCTGATCGAGCTGGTGCAGTTCGACACCATCTATCACGAGCACTACTCGTACCTCTCGCTGGTGACGGTCGAGCAGGTGCTGGCGGCCAATGGCCTGCGTCCCTTCGATGTGGAACGGCTGAGCACGCACGGCGGCTCGCTGCGGCTGTTCTGCTGCCATGTGGGCGCGCGCCATGAAGAGACCGACGCCCTGGGCGCGCTGCGGACCGAGGAGCATGCGGCGCAGCTCGACCGCATCGAAGGCTATGCCGGCT
>JBOHKZ010000142.1:0-9963 GCA_050729355.1 Phenylobacterium sp.
GAATGGTCCAAAGGGGAAGACTCGGTTAGGTGGGATACCGTGTTCGATGAACAGACTCGCGGAACGCAGCCGACCTTAACCCAATTGTAGAGCTTCTACCGATAGATAGGGCTGATAACCACCTGGCGGAGAGTAGCTCCGCAACCGGAGGACGAATTGGCGTCGCGAGGGCAAGACCGTTCTTTCCGCAGCCTGAGCGGGCTGGAGAAGACCGCGTCGACGAGCCGTGTCCTTAACCTTGCCGCCGTGGCGACCCAGAACTTCGGCGACACCGAATATGAGAGCTCGCCCTTCTTCAAGGCGGCGAGCCTGAACGGCGCGGTGATCATCAAGCACCGCCTGCGCCAGGACGAGCAGTACAACTTCGACGCCGGCAAGCGGATCTCCACCAAGCTGATCATCCCCTTCGAGCGGACCGACCTCAGCCTCGGCGGCCGTTCGCTGTTCGTCGGCCAGCGCGGCTGGCAGGAGATGCTGAACCAGCTGCGCGGCGACCGGGACGACGAGGCCCGCGACGTCTCGCTGCTGGAGGCGCTGGACGAACTGCCCTCGCTGGACCCGTTCCTGCTGCGCGAACATCTGAAGCGGCGCGATTTCAAGATCGCCAACTGCTACTTCGCCATCTCCAACGCCGACACCGACCGCATGCAGCGCTTCGTCTCCAGCGAGATCTCCAAGCTGGTGGACCTGGCCTACGGCGGCAACGGCGGCGGGGGCGGCGGCAACAACAACATCTCCAAGCTGGTGACCCTGCTGCTGTCGGGCGAGGTCGATCACCGCCTCGAGCCGCTGCGGCTGACGCTGGGCCTGGAAGGCGAGAACTTCCGCGAGGGCATCTTCAGCTGGAAGGGCTTCCTCTATTACAAGTGGGTGCTGACCAGCCTCTGGCCCGAGCTGCGCGCGGTGATCTCGGAACTCACCGAGGTGAAGATCGTCGGCCCCCGCGACAACGAGCTGCTGCGCGAGGTCAAGGACATGGGCCAGCGGGTGAACAGCCGCATCATGGGCCAGGTCAAGAAGGTCCGCGACACGCTGCAGGTCTATGACGACGCCTTCGCCGAGCTGACCCAGGCCGGCAATCCGATGGCCTTCCGCGACTTCCTGCTAAAGTCGCCCGAGATGTTCATCACCCTGGGCGAGCGCACGGGCATGGTCAGCCATATCGCCAGCTTCTGGCGCTACCGGTTCCCCAAGGGTCGGCCGTTGCAGGCCGAGCTCGACGAGCTGTTCGACATCCTGCAGGACTTCCACCATGGCCTGGGCGAGGAAGAAGAGCTTTCCGGCATGCACCACCCCAAGCTGGCCGACATCCCTGACGCTACGCCCCAGGCGATGAGGGCGAACTGACAGGCGCGCGATGGCGTTCGAAGGCCAATGCGCCTGCGGGGCGGTCCGTTATCGGCTGAAGACCGGCCCGATGTTCGTCCATTGCTGCCATTGCCGCGACTGCCAGCGCCAGACCGGCGGCGCCTTCGCCATCAACGCGCTGATCGAGACCGACCGGATCGAGATGCTGGCCGGCGAGCCGACTCCGACGCGCATGCCCACCGACAGCGGCCGGCCGCACGACATCTACCGCTGCCCAGATTGCGGGACGGCGCTGTGGTCGGACTACGGCCGTCGCCCGGCGATGCGCTTCGTGCGCGTGGCGACCCTGGACGATCCCGAGGCCCTGCCACCGGACGTGCACATCTTCACCTGCTCGAAGCTGCCCTGGGTGCGCCTGCCGCCCGACGCGCAGGTGTTCGACATCTACTACGACATGGCCAGGCTCTGGCCGGCGGAGAGCCTAGCGCGTCGCCGGGCCATTCTTGGCGACGGCTAAGCCGATGCGCCTAGGCCAACACCACCCGGTCCGTGGCCTCGTAGATCTCCCTCTCGCGCGCAATCAGCACCTCGGCGAGGAACCAGTACGCTTCGCCCCAGGCCTGCAACACTTCATCGGTGGCGGCCTCGCCAAGGACATCGCGGATCGCGGGCAATAGCGCGTTGGCCACGGCCGGATAGTGCTCGGCCCTGACATGGCTGCGTACGTGCTTCTCAGCCATCCGCTCCACCGCGGTGGCTAGCGCCGGCAGGTTATCGACGTTCTGGGCGAAGGCGACGATCGCGGCCGCCAGCCGGCGCGGTTGCTCACCCGAGGCCTGGGCCGCCTGGTCGAACAGGGCCTTGATCTGCGGATCGACGAACAGCCGCTCGTACATGCGGGTGGTTATGGCGACGCCGTGCTGGACAAGCACCGGGGCCGTGGCTTTGACGAGCGCGATGGTGTTGGGAGAAAGGTCGTTCATCGGTGAGCCCTGATCACTTGTCCGACGCCGGGGGGCGACGCAGTTCGGTCCAGGCGCCGACGCCGCCGAGCGTGAGTATGAAGGTCGCGAATGCCGCCAGCACCATGGCGAGGAAGAGGTCTTGTCCGCTCATCTACGGGCTCCTGACTGAGGGAATGCCCGGAGCATGCTGCGGCGGCCGCAGCGCCGAAATTGGGAGTAGTCCGTACGGGCTCTTACGTAGCCGACCGCCCCTGCTCGACCATCAGACTCATCCGCACCAGGTCGGAGAGGCTGCGCGCGTTCATCTTCGTCATCACGTGCGCCCGGTGAACCTCCACCGTCCTAGCGCTGATGCCGAGGTCGAAGGCGATGACCTTGTTCGCCTTGCCGGCCACCAGCCCCTCAAGCACCTCGACCTCGCGAGGGGAGAGCAGGCCCAGGCGTGCGCGGGCCGCGTTTTTCGCGTCGTCGCGCTGGCTTTGCGCCACCCCGGTCCTGAGAGCTGCGTCGATGGCGGCCACCAGCAACTCGTCGTCAAACGGCTTCTCGATGAAGTCGCTCACCCCCAGTCGCATCGCCTCGATCGCCAGAGGCAGATCCGCGTGGCCGGTCATCACGATCACGGGGTGCCTGATCCCTTCCGCACGCAGGCGGCGCACCAGTTCCAGGCCGCTCATCTCCGGCATCCGCACGTCAGTGAGGATGCAACCCGCTTCGAGAGTGGGTAAGGCGGCAAGCAGCGCGGTGGGCGAATCGTAGATGCGCGCCGGCAGTTCCGCCGCCTCAAGCAGGAAGGCCAAGGAATCCCGCATGGCGGGATCGTCATCGACCACGTGAACCACACCCTCAACCATCCATAAGGTCCTCTGTCTCGGCGGTGCGTAGGGAGAAGCGGAATGTCGCGCCACCGCCAGGCGTGGGCTCCGCCCAGATCCGGCCGCCGTGCGACTCCACGATCGTGCGGGAGATCGACAGGCCAACGCCCATGCCCTCGGCCTTGGTGGTTATGAACGGTCGGAAGAGCTCCGCCTCAATCTCGGGACTCACGCCGGGTCCTGTGTCGGCGACGCTGACCAAGGCCATACCGGGCTCGCCGCGGGCCACGGTGATGGCCAAGTCCCGCCGCGGCGTCTCGTCCATGGCGTCCATCGCATTGCGGATGAGGTTCACCACCACCTGCTGGATCTGCACGCGGTCGGCCAGGACAAGATCCGCTTCCAGGTCGTAGTCGAACGAAACCGTCACGCCCTTCTCGCGCGCGCCCACCAGGGCAAGCGCGCTCGCCTCCTCGACGATGCTCCGAAGGCTCTCGATGCGCCTTTCCGTCTCGCCGCGGGCCGCGAACTCGCGAAGGCGCCGGATGATCTCGCCTGCTCGCAGCGCCTGCTCTCCGGCCTTGCCGAGCGCCTCGGCCAGACGCGCCGGATCGGGCGAAGGCCGCGCCAGCATCCGCTTGGAGCCCATCAGGTAGTTGTTGATGGCGCTCAGCGGTTGGTTCAATTCGTGGGCGATCGCCGACGCCATCTCGCCCATCGCCGTCACGCGGGACATGTGGACCAACTCGCTCTGAAGCGCCTGAACGCGCGCCTCGCCCGCCTGGCGCTCGCTCAGGTCCCGCACGAAGCCGGTGAAGAAGCGGCCACGGTCCGTGCGCATTTCCCCGACGGCCAGTTCCATGGGGAAGGTGTCGCCGTCTCGGCGTTGGCCCAGCACCACCCGTTCGATATCGATGATCCGGCGCTCACCCGTTCGATAGTAGCGCTGCAGGTAGCCATCGTGCGCGCTCCGATGAGGTTCAGGCATGAGCATTGAAACGTTCTGGCCGATGGCGTCGTCCGAAGACCATCCGAACAGTCGCTCCGCAGCGGGCGAGAAGGACTGCATCACGCCGCCCTCGTCGATCACGATCGTCGCGTCCGGAACCGTGTCCAGGATGGACTTCAGGTGCGCCTCGCGCTCGGCGAGGTCCCGGTTGGTCGCGACGGCCTCGCGGCGGGCCCGCTGGAACCACTCCCCACCGGTGACGATGGCCCCACAGACGACTCCGAAGGCGCCGGCGCTCACGACGTCCCCCGCCGCCAATTCTCCGCCCTGCAGACTGACGTACACGCCACCCGCGAGCCCCAGCGCCGTGGCGACCACGCCCGCGAACAGTCCCGAGTAGGCGGAGGCGAGCACCACCGCCGGCACGAAGAACAGGAAGATGGCCCGTTCGCCGAGAATGGGCGCCAGCGCAAGGCGCAGCCCCAGGCCCGCCGCGGCGGCCGCGAACGCAATAGCCAGCCCCATCCAGAGAGGGCGGGGCGAGGCCAGCGCCTCGGACGCCTTTCGATGCATCCCTGCTTCGTACTCCGCGGTGGGGAAGTTGGGACCCTAGGATAATCCCGTACGGACAACTCCCAATTTCGCCATTCGCCTGGTCCGATTACGCCTCGGATCAATCGCTGGCGCGCCGCGCCCGTAGTCGCCAAGGAGTCCGCAGGTGAGTTCCCCGTTTGTCGACCTGACTATCCACCATCGCCCCGCCTGTGCTTCCGACCGCATTGCGTTGGGTTTCGTGAAGGCGCTGCGCTTCTTCGCCGATACCTTCTTCGCGAAGCGCTATGGCCACCGCGCCGTCGTGCTCGAGACGGTCGCCGCGGTACCGGGCATGGTCGGCGCGACGCTGAATCACCTGAGGTGCCTGCGCCGCATGGAAGATGACCGGGGTTGGATCAAGACGCTGATGGACGAGGCCGAGAACGAGCGGATGCACCTGATGACGTTCATCGAGGTCTGCAAGCCGACCTTGTTCGAGCGCTTTGTGGTCGTGGCGGCGCAATGGGTCTTCTACCTGTTCTTCTTCGGCCTCTACCTGTTGAGCTCCAAGACCGCCCACCGGGTCGTCGGCTATTTCGAGGAAGAGGCGGTCATCAGCTACACTCACTACCTGGCGGAGATCGATGAGGGCCGGTCGGAGAACGTTCCGGCGCCGGCGATCGCGCTCAGCTACTGGGGCTTGCCGGCGGACGCGCGGTTACGGGACGTGGTCGAGGTCGTCCGCGCCGACGAGGCGCACCACCGCGACGTGAACCACGGGTTCGCCAACGACATCGCAGGCCTGCCGAGCGCGAACGTCACCCAGTGCCCGCCGCACGCAGCGTTAGAGCCGAACTGGAAGGTCGCGGCCTGAGTAAGCCCACGACTCTGAGCCGCCTCCCAGATTTTCTATGCTGTCTCGGGAGGCTGGGGATGGTCTAGGCTGCGTTCCAACAGTTGTTTGAATGGAACCCGCCGTGACCGCCAATCCGCTCTTCCAGCCCTTCACGTTCAAGGGGCTCCATCTCAAGAACCGCATCGTCATGGCGCCGATGACCCGCTCGTTCTCGCCGGGCGGCGTGGCGACCGAGGATGTGGCGCAGTACTACCGCCGCCGCGCGGTGGGCGAGGTCGGGCTGATCGTTTCGGAGGGGACGGGGGTCGACCGCCCGGCGTCGCTGAACGACCCCAACATCCCGCGCTTCCACGGCGAAAAGGAGCTGGCGGCCTGGAAGCGGGTGATCGACGAGGTCCACGCGGCCGGCGGCGTGATGGCGCCGCAGCTCTGGCACGTCGGCGCGGTCAGGACCCGCAGCGAGACCTGGTCGCCCGCCGGTCCCTACGACAGCCCGTCCGGCCTGTCGCGGCCCGACAAGCAGTTTGGCGAACCGATGAGCGACGCCGAGGTGGCCGACGCCATCCGCGCCTTCGCCGAGGCCGCCGCCAACGCCAAGGCCCTGGGCTTCGAGGCCGTCGAGCTGCACGGCGCCCACGGCTATCTGATCGACCAGTTCTTCTGGGACGGCACCAATGTGCGCGAGGACGCCTATGGCGCGAAGGACCTGCCCGGTCGCGCCCGCTTCGCCGCCGACATCTTGCGTGCGGTGCGCGCGGCGGTGGGACCCGACTACCCGGTGATCCTGCGCATCAGCCAGTGGAAGCAGCAGGACTTCGAGGTGAAGCTCGCCAAGACGCCGGACGAGATGGCGGCGTGGCTGAATCCGCTGGTCGACGCCGGCGTGGACATCATCCACTGCTCGCAGCGCCGGTTCTGGGAGCCGGAGTTCGAGGGCTCGGACCTCAACTTCGCCGGCTGGGCCAAGAAGCTCACCGGCGTCCCGACCATCACCGTGGGCTCGGTGGGCCTGACGGGCGAGTTCGTGGCGGCCTACGCGGGCGAGAAGTCCGAACCCGCCTCGCTCGACGAACTGGAGCGCCGGCTGGACCGCGGCGACTTCGACCTGGTCGCCGTCGGCCGCGCCCTGCTGCAGGACCCCGACTGGGTGGTGAAGATCCGCGAAGGCCGCACCGGCGAGCTAGCCGCCTTCGACCGCTCGGCGATGGCGACGCTCTACTAGGTCGTCGTCGCCCCCAGCACCGAGCGGAGTTTCGCCGCCAGGTCCTTCTCGACGAACGGCTTCCTGAGGATGCCGTCGTCGCCGGCCGAGGCCAGGGCCTCGGTGTCGGCGTAGCCGGTGACGAACAGAATGGGCAGGCCGGGGCGGCGCGCGTGGACCTCGCGGGCCACCTCGGCGCCGTTCATGCCGGGCATGGCGAAATCGACCAGCAGCAGGTCGATGTCGGCTTCGCGGTCGAGCACCTCTAACGCAGCGCCGCCGGAGCCCGCCTCGATCACGCCGTAGCCGAGGTCGTGCAGGATGCCCGCCGTGACTTCGCGCACCGCGCTGTCGTCGTCCACTAGCAGGACGTGGACCCCCTGCGGCCGGACGTCCTGGGGCTCGGGAGAAGCGATGACGTCCACGGCCGGCCCCGCCGAGGCCTTGGGCAGGAACACCTGCACGGAGGTCCCGACGCCCAGTTTGGAGTCGATCCGCACGCCGCCGCCCGACTGCTTGGCGAGGCCGAAGACCTGGCTGAGCCCCAGGCCCGAGCCTTTGCCGACTTCTTTGGTGGTGAAGAACGGCTCGAACACCTTGGTCAGCACGGCTTCGTCCATGCCGGAGCCGGTGTCGCTGACGGCGACCATGACGTAGTCGCCGGCCTGAGCCTCCTCCGCGCGGCTGGGCTGGCCGAGGGTGACGTTGCCGGTCTCGACCGTCAGCGCGCCGCCCACTTCCATCGCGTCGCGCGCGTTGATGGCCAGGTTGAGGATGACCAGCTCGATCTGGGTGGGATCGATCATCGCGGGCCACAGGCCGGCCTGCAGCATGGTCTTGATCTGGATCGAGCCGCCCATGGTGCTTTGCAGCAGGTCGCGCATGCTGAGCACGGTCTCGTTGAGGTCGACAGGGCGAGGCTCCAGCCGCTGACGCCGCGAGAAGGCCAGCATCTGCGCGGTGAGTTGCGCGCCCCGTTCGGCCGCCTTGGCCATCATGTGCAGCCGACGCTGGGTCGCCGGTTCGCTATGGGCCTTCTGCATCTGGCGGATGTTGCCCAGCACCACCATCAGGAGGTTGTTGAAGTCGTGGGCGACGCCGGAGGTGAGCTGGCCGACGGCCTCGAGCCGCTGCGCCTGGCGCAAGGCCGACTCGACCCGTTCGCGCTCGGTGATCTGGCCGGCGAGCTGGCGATTGGCGCTCTCCAGTTCGGCCGTGCGTTCCTCGACCCGGCGCTCCAGGAGCTCCTCCCCGGCGCGGATCGCTTCGATGCGGTCGCGGGCCTCGTATTGGCGGCGGCGCCCGCGCAAGGCGGTCTCGACCACGCTCACCAGCGTCGTGGGATGGAAGGGCCGCTCCAGGAAGCTGACATTGCCGAGTGCCGTCGTCATGCGTCGCGCGGTGGGATTGCGTTCGACGCCGCCGCCCCGGTGGGCAATCAGCACGATCGGCAGGTCCGACCACGGCGGCTGGGCCTCGATCCACCGGACGAGGTCGGGGTAGTCCGGATCCTGCAGCGCTTCTTCGACGATCAAGGCGACGCCGACGCCGACGTCCAACTCCCGGAGGAGGCACGCGAGGTCGTCGCAAACCATCGGCGAGCGGTGCGCCTCAGCAAGCACCTGGGCCGCGATCGCCGCATCGCGGCCTGCCGGCGCCAGGACCAGGACGCGCTCGATGGCGGGCGCGGGGGAGTGCTTCATTGCGCGGGATCAGTCATCAACCCGCCATGCTCGCCGACAAAATTCGGGACGCCGCGCAGGACGCCGTGGAATTGGGTGAGCGCCGGCCCCACCGTGAGGCCCGCCTCGCCGATCTCGAATTCCCGGATGGTTTTTTCGTGGTTCCCGCTGCGTTTCTTGATCACTGAGACCGCGCGCCGGACCTCGCCGAACGCTTCGAAGTAGCGCAGCAGCAGCACGGTGTCGGCCAGGTAGGTGACGTCGACCGGGGCCTTCATGTCTCCGACCAGGCCGTGCTGGGCGACCGTCAGGAAGGTCGTCGCGCCCTGCCGATTGAGGAACTGCAGGAGTTCGTGGATGTGCAGGATGAGGAAGTTCTCCTCCGGCATGGCCGCCTGATAGCCGTTGAGGCTGTCAACGACGACGGTCTTGATCTGGTTCTCGAGGACGCAGCGTCGGACCCGGGCGGTGAATTCGCCGGGCGACAGCTCCGCCGCGTCGATCTGCTGGATCAGCAGGTCGCCGGATTTCTGCAGGGCCTCGAGGTCGATGCCGAATCCCCTCACCCGATCGAACAACAGGCCCAACTCCTCGTCGAAGACGAACAGCGCCGCCTTCTCGCCCCGCCGGATCGCACTCAGGACGAAGTAGAGGGCCATGAGCGACTTGCCGGTGCCGGCGGGGCCAAGGATCAGGCAGCTTGAACCGCGCTCGACGCCGCCGCCGAGGATCGCGTCCAGGCCCTCGACGCCGCTGGACAGAGCGTCGCGCTTGAAGCTGGTCCGGTGTTCTGAGGAGACCAACCGCGGATAGACCTCCAGGCCGCCGGTGCGGATGGTGAAGTCATGGAAGCCGCCGCGCACCCGTCGACCGCGGTACTTGATCACCCGGACACGCCGGCGTTCCGCGCCATATTCCGGCGCCATCTCTTCCAGGCGGATCACGCCGTGGGCGACGCTATGGACGGTCTTGTCGAGCGCCTCCGTGGTGAGGTCGTCGAGCAGCAGGACCGTAGCGCTTTGCTTGGCGAAATAGTGCTTCAGCGCCAGCACCTGGCGGCGATAGCGCAGCGAGCTTTGCGCCAGCAGGCGGATCTCCGAGAGACTGTCGATCACCACGCGCGTGGGGTTCAACCGCTCCACCGCCTCGAAGACCATCCGGGTGGTTTCGCCCAGCTCCAGGTCCGACGAATAGAGCAGGCTCTGCTGCTGTTGCTCGTCGAGCAGGCTCTCGGGCGGCACCAGTTCGAAGATGGTGATGCCCGAGAGGTCCCAGCCATGGGAATCGGCGGTGTCGCGCAGCTCTTCCTCGGTCTCGGAGAGCGTGATGTAGAGCGACGCCTCGCCACGCTTCGCGCCCTCGCGCAGGAAGCTCATGGCGGTGGTCGTCTTGCCGGTGCCGGGGCTGCCTTCGAGCAGGTAGACCCGGTCGCGCGACAGGCCTCCCCCCAGGATGTCGTCCAGGCCTGGAATGCCGGTGGAAGCTTCGGCTTTGGCCGTCGCTTTGCTCATACGTCTTCTCGCTAGCTGCGACGGCTCCCCGCCCAGGTCCCCTCGTGAAGAGCTTAAGCGTGCAATTCGCCGGGGGGTT
Source organism: Phenylobacterium sp. (assembly GCA_050729355.1). GTDB lineage: Bacteria > Pseudomonadota > Alphaproteobacteria > Caulobacterales > Caulobacteraceae > Phenylobacterium. Next base: position 9,901 of record JBOHKZ010000142.1, read on the forward strand.
CCCGCTTGCGATCAGGCGTTGAAGTTCAGCTTCAGGCCGGGCCGGGGCCAGCGCGCCTTGTAG
>JBOHKZ010000143.1:0-6074 GCA_050729355.1 Phenylobacterium sp.
GGAGGTCGTTGGCGGCCGCCAGCGCCGAGCCCAGTTGCTCACGCGATGGCGCGGCGCGGCCGCCCCGCCCGGCCGCGGCGGCGAGGGTATGCGCGACGCCCGTCAGGCCGTTGCGGATCTCGTCCGAGAGGGTGGCGATCAGGTTGGATTTCGATTGCGCCAGGCGCTGCGCCGCGGCGGCTTGCTCGGCGCACTCGGCGATCAGCGCCTCACGTTCGGCGGCGAGAGCGAATTGCATGCGCAGAATCCGGTTGACCAGCAGCGCCAGCGCCAGGGTCAGAGCCACGCCGCCCCAGGCGAGCCTGGCCAGATCCTGGTCCGGGCTGGCGAACAACGCGATGAGCGGCCCCGCGAAGGCCGCCGGCGCCACGATCAGCAAGCTTGGCAACCAGGGCGCCGTGAAGACCGCGCAGATGGCGGCGGCGCCGAGCGAGGCGAACAGCAGGGTCTCGCGGGCCGGGCCCGCCCCGTCGGCGAAGATGGCGCACTGCGCTATGGCGCCTGCCCACAGCAGGCCGCCCAGGATCTGCACCCGCGCGCGCACCTTGAGATCGGCGGCTGCGGGCGTCTTCAGCCATTTCACGATGCCGTAGAAGGCGCCCCAGGCGATGGCGAAGGTCAGGAACGAGCCCGTCATCCAGCCGGCGTTGACCGCATGGCTGCCCGCCCAGATGTAGATCGGCAGGGTTACCGCGAAACAGCCCAGCGCGTAGGGCAGGAGCGCGGTCTGGGCGTCGAGCGCCTGGGCCCCCGCGGTGACGCCGGGCCGACGGGCGACGAGCGTGGAATCGGACAAGGCGAGGCTCCCAAGACTAGCCTCCAGCATGCCGGGCGACCCGTTTGCACATAGTTAGGGAAGATCCTTAACGGCGTTAGTCCACAGATTCGCCGGCAACTGGCCGTTAAGCATGGGCTGCGAAGATCAGACTCGTGGGACTTCGGATCCGAGCACTGGATCTGACCACCGGACGGACTTCGAAGGATATGGCGACCACGCGTTCAGCGCTGACGGAAGAGGATATCCGTACGCTGGTGAAGGGCGCGACCGCGGATGAGCGCGCGATGGCCGCCCGCAAGCTGTGCCGCTCCATCGACGCCGCCCCGCTCTCCAAGGAAGACCGCGAGAGCGCCGGCGAGATCCTGCGCCTGATGGCCGCCGACGCCGCCGAACTGGTCCGGAAGGCCATCGTCGAGACGCTCAAGGCGTCGATCGACGTGCCGCGCGACGTGGCCCTGAAGCTGGCGCGGGACGTGGAGAGCATCTCACTTCCGATGCTGAACTTCTCGCCGGTCTTCACCGACGCCGACCTCATCGACGTCGTCCGGCTGGGTGGGCCGGTCCGGCAGCTGGCCATCGCCCGTCGCCCGACGCTTTCGCGCAAGGTCACCGACGCACTCGCCGAGCACGGGAGCGAGCGCGCACTGGCCGCCGCCTGCGCCAACGACAACGCCGACTTTGCCGAGGGCGCCCTGCAGAAGGTGATCGGCCGGTTCGAGACATCGGAACGCCTGCTGGCCGCCGTGGCCTATCGCGCGGTCCTGCCGCTGTCGGTCAGCGAGCGCCTGGTGTCCCTGGTCAGCGATCAGGTCCGGGCGCACCTGGTCAGCCACCACACGCTTTCTCCCGATGTCGCCCTGCAGATCGCCGTGGGCGCTGCGGAGCGGGCCACGGTCGATCTCGTGGATCAGGCCGGCCGCGCCGCCGACATCCGCGCCTTCGTCGTCCACCTGAACCAGAGCAGGCGTCTCACCGCCTCGGTGCTGCTGCGCGGCCTGGCGCACGGACATATGACCTTCTTCGAGTGGGGCGTGGCGGAACTGGCGGGCGTGCCGCACCACCGCACGTGGCTGATGATCCATGACGCAGGTCCGTTGGGCCTGCGCGCCATCTATGAGCGGGCCGGCCTGCCGGCCCGGCTGTTCCCCGCCTTCCGCGCGGCGGTCGATACCTTCCACGCCATGGAATTCGACGGCGGCCACCGCGATATCGAGCGTTTCCAGGAGCGCATGCTTCAGCGGTTCCTCACCCAGCCGCAGGCCGCGGCGCGCGAGGACGTCGACTATCTGCTCGACAAGATGGACCAGCTCTCGCGGCAGGCGCGCAAACAGGCCGCCGAGAGCGCCTGAGCCCGAGGGCGCTTGCGCCACGGACCTCCGGGCTCCAAGCTTCCCGGATGAGCGAAAAACCCAACACCGCCGAGATTAAGCCGGCCGCCACCATCCTCCTGCTGCGCGACGCGCCGACCTTCGAGGTGCTGATGGTCAAGCGGCACCACCAGATCGACTTCGCGTCCGGCGCCCTGGTGTTCCCGGGCGGCAAGACCCACGCCGGCGACGACAATCCCGGCTGGGTCGATCACGTGGTCGGCTGGGAGCAGTTCGACAGCGTGCAGCGCGGCCTGCGCATCGCCGCCATCCGCGAGGTGTTCGAGGAAGCCGGCATCCTCTTGGCGCGACGCCGTGACGGGGCGCTGATGGGCGGCGAGGCGTGCCCAATGGACGTGCGCCTGGCCGTCGACGCGGGAACCACCGCCTTCATCGACGTGGTGAGCGATCTCGACTGCCGCCTCGACCTCGATGCGCTGACGGTCTTTGCGCGCTGGATCACGCCGCCGCTGACGCCCAAGCGGTTCGACACCTGGTTCTACGCGGTGACCGCGCCGGCCGATCAACTCGCCGCCTGCGACGGGCGAGAGACCGTGGACGCCGAGTGGATCGCGCCGGCCGAGGCGCTGCGGCTGGCCGCGGCGGGCGAGCGCAAGGTGATCTTCCCGACCCGGATGAACCTGCAATTGCTGGCCGAGGCGAGCGGGGCGGACGACGCGGTGGCGCGCGCGTCGGCCCGGACGCTTGTCACCGTGCAGCCGCAGATAGAGCGGCGCGACAGCGGAAACGTGCTCGTCCTGCCGCCCGACGCCGGCTACGGCGCGGTCGTGGAGCCGCTGGAAAACGTAATGTAGTCGAGAGGGCGGGCTAGGCGCCCATTTCCGCGACGCGCCGCTCGAGTTCGACCACGAGGACGCGGCCGACCGGATGTTCGTCCGACTTGATGTCGTCGCGGATCGCCGCCTTGATGGCGTCGATGTGGGCGTCGACCAGTTCCAGCGGCGTCGAGGCGCGCTTTTCCTTGTCGTCGATCAAGCGGCAGAGCGAGCCCGCGATGCGGGTGATCAGCTGGTAGCCGTAGGTCGTGCCCAGGCCCTTGAGGTCATGGGCGCGCAGGTAGAGGTTTTCCATGCTCTCGGGCGTGACGCCCTGTTGCCGGACCTGCTCGCGGGCGGCGTCGAGCTTGGTGATCTCGTCGGCCAGCCATTGGGTGAAGTTGCTGGAGAGGCTCTTCAGGGCGGCCTCAGCGCGTGCGATGGCGGCCGGATCGATGGCGCCAAGACGTCCACCGCCAAGCTTGAGCTTGAGCGCGTTGGTCGGCTGGATCATCTGACCGGAATTCTGCTGGCTCACGGGCGCCTCTCCTGACGTTCCAGGCAAGACTAGCGGACACCTGTTAATAAGGGGTGAGCCGCAACCCACGGTATCTGCTCAGCTTCCGCGGCCAGACGCCGCAGATCGTCCCTGGATTTTCAGGCAGAGAACTGCTCGGCGAGCACGCGCTCTTCCAGGCTGCGGCCCTCATCGAACAGCATGACGAGGCGCACATTGCGGTCCTCGGCCACGTGCACGTCGATCACGTCGCGCACCTCGAAATTGTCGGCCACAGCGCTGACCGGGCGTTTCTCGGCCTCGAGGATCTCGAACGTCACGCGGGCGGTGTGGGCGAGCAGGGCGCCGCGCCAGCGCCGGGGCCGGAAGGCGCTGATCGGCGTCAGCGCCAGGACCTTGGCCTCCAGGGGGATGATCGGGCCGTGGGCGGAGAGGTTGTAGGCCGTCGACCCTGCCGGGGTGGAAACCAGCGCGCCGTCGCAGGCCAGCTCCGCCAGGCGCAACTTGCCGTCGATCGAGATCTTCAGCTTGGCGACCTGGCGGGTCTGGCGCAGCAGCGAGACCTCGTTGATGGCCAGGGCCTCATGCGTTTTGCCGTGGATGTCGGTGGCGGTCATCCGCAGCGGGTGGATCACCGCTTCCTCCGCCGCGGCTATGCGGTCGACGAGGCCGTACTCGCTGTACTCGTTCATCAGGAAACCGACCGACCCGCGGTTCATCCCGTAGACCGGCAGGCCGGTCGACATGTTGTCGTGGAAGGTCTCCAGCATGAAACCGTCGCCGCCGAGGGCGACGATGACGTCGGCGTCGGCCATCGGAGTATCGCCATAGCGGGTGGCCAGGCGCGCCAGGGCTTCCTGGGCTTCGGGACGGTTGCTGGCGGTGAAGGCGATGCGCGTCACGTGCTGTCCCGGCGGCTTCTGGTCTGCGGCTCAGGAAGTAGGCGCCCGGCGACCCTTGTCAAACCGCGCCGCCGGCAAATCTCAGACGGACTTCACGGCCTGGCGGAAGGCGGCGCCCGCGATATCGGGGGTGACCGGAGCAAAGGCCCCCGCGGCGCGACGAGCGCCCTCGGCGCCGCCCGAGGGCAGGCCGCCGTTCAGCTTGCGCACCAGTTCGAGGATGGTCGGGAAGACGCTGCGGTCGATGCCGACGGCGGCGCAGGCCAGCCCCAGAAGTTCCGGCCGGTCGGAGTCGATGGTCCGCCGAACCTGTTCGGTCTCAAAGCGGCCAAGCGTCGCCAGGGCGGCGACGAACAGCGACAGCCGGCCTTCCTGCAGGACGCGCACCAGGTAGCCTGGCCGCAGCTGGCCGGCCGAATGAAGCTTCTCGATGAGACGGCCTTCCATCGCCTCGCGCTCGCCGTCCCGGGTCAGCACGACGACGCCCTGGCCCTCGGGCGGCGCGCTGTGCGCCTCGGCCACGGCTTCGGCCAGGGCCATCATCATCCGTGTGGGATCCAGCCGGAAGCGGTCGGCCAGCGCGTCGCGCAGGGTCTGGCCTACCCAGATGTAGAGGCGCAGCGCCAGGTCGTCGGTGAGTTTCGGGTGCGCCGAAAGCGGACCGCGCAGGTCGGCGACCTGCCGGGCCTGCTCCACCAGCCGCAGCATGTCGGCCTCGGCGATCTCGGCGGTGACGTTGGCGGCGAGCGCCGTCATCACGGCGGGCTCGGCCTTGCGCACGATCTCGGCGACCACGGCGGCGGCCAGGTTCGGGCGGCGGGCGACTTCGATCTGGTGCTCGATCGTGGCCTCGACCAGCAGGCGGACGAGGTCGGCCTCCTTGAGCACGGGGCTTGCGGCGATGATCGGCCGGGCGATCTCGATCTCGTCCAGCGCCAGCACATTGACCAGCGCGGAGGGACACCAGTCGGCGGTGGCCAGCTTGTTGGAGAGCCTGCGGCGGATGTCGCGCTCGGCGCCGACCACCAGTCCGAGGAATATGGAGTTCAGCAGCGCCTGGATCTGGACGCTGGCGGCGACCTCGCTGGATTCGCTCGCTTCGCAGAGATCCACGATCCCCAGCAGAAGGCGCTCGCGGTCAGCCGGGGCGCGGCTTCTGGCGAGTTCCAGCAGGCTTTCGCTGCTCAACGCGACGCTCAAGCCTGAACCTCCATTCTGTCGGTAGGGCTTACGGCTGAAACTGCGCTGTCCGGATGAAAACATGTTTAAAGGTCGTCAGCCTTTTTCGGAGCGGCAGATTCCGGGGGGCCGCAGGGAGGGACAAGCATGGCTGAACCGCTGATCCTGGCGCTCGACCAAGGGACCACCAGCACGCGGGCGATCCTGTTCGACGCGACCGGCCGTGCGCTGGCAGAGGCGGGCCGGCCCCTGGAGCAGTTCTATCCCGCCGACGGCTGGGTCGAGCACGACGCCGAGGCGATCTTCCAGGCCTCAGTCGAGGTGCTGCGCGAGGCCGTGCAGAAGTCCGCGCGCGGCATGGCCGAAGTCGCCGCCATCGGCGTGACCAACCAGCGCGAAACGGTCGTGATCTGGGAAAAGGCCACCGGGAAGCCGATCCACCGCGCCATCGTCTGGCAGGACCGCCGCACCGCCGATATCTGCGCGAAGTTAAAGGGCGAAGGCCACGAGCCCGCAATCTCGGCCAAGACAGGCCTGATCATCGATCCCTATTTT
>JBOHKZ010000144.1:0-5361 GCA_050729355.1 Phenylobacterium sp.
GATCATCGTCATGTCGGTGATGAACGGGTTCCGGGTGGAGCTGCTGAGCCGCATCCTCGGCTTCAACGGCCACATCTATGTGTCGGGCGGCGTTCTGGACAATCCGGAACGCGACGCAGCGGTCCAGCGGATCCGCCGGCTGCCGAACGTGATCCAGGTGGCCCCGGTCATCGAGGCGCAGGCGATCGCCATGGGTCCCAACCAGATCACCGGGGCCATGGTCCGCGGCCTCAACCCCGAGGACCTCGCCTCCACGAAGATCGTCTCCGGCAACATCACCCACGGCTCGACCAAGGGCTTCGGGGCCGGGGAGTACGGCGGCGACATCGTCGTGGTCGGCGAGCGGCTGGCGGAGGTCATCGGCGTCAAGGCGGGCGATCCGATCACTCTGATCTCGCCCTCGGGTGGCGCCACGGCCTTCGGCGGCACGCCGCTGCAGAAGACCTACACGGTGGGCGGCACCTTCACCGCCGGCATGAGCCAGTACGATCAGGCCTACATCTTCATGCCGCTCAACCAGGCGCAGCTGTTCTTCGGCCGAGACGGCACGGTGGACGCCATCGAGGTGCGGCTGAAGGACCCCGACGGCGCGTTCAAGCTGAAGCCCATCGTCAACCGCGCGGCCGGTCCCGCCGCCTTGGTCACCGACTGGACCCAACGGGACTCGTCCTACTGGGGCGCGCTCAAGGTCGAGCGCAACGTCATGCGGCTGATCCTCCTGCTGGTCGTGGCCATCGCCGCGCTCAACATCATCTCGGGCTTGGTCATGCTGGTGAAGAACAAGGGCCGCGACATCGCCATCCTGCGGACCATGGGCGCCGGCCAGGCGTCGATCCTGCGGATTTTCTTCATGGCGGGAGCGACCATCGGGGCGCTCGGCACCGCGGCCGGCCTCGCCATCGGCGTCCTGGTCTCGGTCTATATCGATCCGATCCAGAGCTTCGTGGAGTGGGCGACCGGCGCAGCAGTGTTCTCGTCGGACGTCTATTTCCTCTCGCGCCTGCCGGCCAAGGTCGACTGGGTCGAGGTCTCAGCGATCGTCGCCTTCGCGCTCGGCATGTCGATGCTCTGCACCCTGCCGCCGGCCTGGCGGGCCTCGCGTCTCGATCCGGTGGAGGCGCTTCGCTATGAGTGAGCCGGTCCTTTCGATCCGTGGCCTCGAGCGCTCCTACGTCACCGGCGCCGGGCCGCTGACCGTGCTGCGCGGCGCGGACATCGACGTCATGCCGGGCGAGATCGTCGGCCTGATCGGGCCTTCAGGATCGGGCAAGTCGAGCCTGCTGCATGCAGCGGGCCTGCTCGAACATCCGAACGCCGGCCGGATCACCGTGCTTGGCCGCGACTGCTCGGACCTCTCCGATCGCGAGCGTACCCGCGTGCGGCTGGCGACCATCGGCTTCGTCTATCAGTTCCACCACCTGCTGCCGGAGTTCACGGCGCTCGACAACGTGGCCTTGCCGCTGATGATCGCCGGCAAGTCGAAACGGGCGGCGCGCGATCGGGCAGGGGTCCTGCTCGGCGAGCTGGGCCTGGCGGAGCGCCTTGAGCACCAGCCGGCGCAGATGTCCGGCGGCGAGCAGCAGCGCGTCGCGGTCGCCCGGGCGCTGGCCAATTCGCCACGTCTGCTGCTGGCCGACGAGCCCACCGGCAACCTCGATCCCACGACCTCAGGCGCGGTGTTCGAGAACCTCTACGCGCTCGCCCGCAAGACCGGCGTCGCGGCGCTGGTCGCCACGCACAACCTCGAACTCGCCCGACACATGGACCGCGTCTTCGCGCTCAAGGACGGGCACCTCGAGGAGCAGCCGAAAACCGCGGCCGCTTGATCAGTCGGCCACCAGCCACTTGGTGACGTAGTCGTGGGTTCTGCGGGCCAGCTCGGCCGGACCGGTGAAGTAGAACTCACTTCCGGAGAATGTGCGGCGCTCGTGCCAACGCAGCGGTCCAGTGTCTTCCGCCGTCAGCGTCTGCCGCAGTTTGTCGCTCTTCTTCTTGGGAACGAACGACACGTAGGTTGCTTCAATCATCGCACCAGGCCTCCTAGCGTGCGGTGTTATGCGAGCCGTGAGTCTCGGCTTCCGCCAAGGGATGTCGTTGTCGCACCTACGTTTTGTGGGGTTGAATGACGTCGCGGCTTCTGCCTTCTTGAGGTCACGACGCGTCGGCATTGTGTCTTCGTTCGCGCAGCGCTCGTCAGAGCGAGCGCCGCAACCGCGGCAGGCCAGAACGGGCTCCGTGAGATCGCAGCCGACAAACCCAAACTACGTCCAGAGCGCACATGCACGAATTTCTCGACCTCAAGGGCGCATCCGGCGCGTTCTACCGCTTTCGGCATTGGCCGGAGGGCGCCGCCCACCTGCCGATCGCCGGCAACTATGTGATCGTCCAGGAAGCTGCGGCCGGATTCAAAGTCCTCGCCGTCGGCGCCTCGATGAACCTGTCGATGGCGCGGCCGCCCGCGTTGGGGCGCGGACGCCGCAAGCCGGTGCACATCTACACCCGGCTGAACGTGTCGCGGCAGCTTCGCACCTCGGAGCATGAGGACCTGGTGGCGCACTACAAGCCCGCCGAGGTTCTCGCCGAGACGGTCTAGCTCAGCAGGCTGGCCAGCGGCGATTTGAGCCCCCAGCCGAGGAAGCCGGCGAGCCCCATCACCACCCCGAAGCCGCCGAACACCCAGGCGGCAAAGAGCGCCGGGAAGCTTTCGCTCAGCGCGGCGACCGCGGCGACCGCCACGGCCACGCCGATCGCGGCGTCCGAGGCGTCGAACTGGTCGTCGTGGACGTTGAGCGCGTCGTACTGGTTCTGGAAACCCTCGGCCTGGCCGCGCAGCTGCGGGGCCTCCTTCTCGTATTTGGCGATCTCGGCCGTGAGCCTTGCCTGTTCGCCGGCGAGCGCCGGAACGACTCGCGCCTGGGCAAGCGCGGTCTCGTCGATGTGCAGCTTGGTGCGCGTCGCCTGATATTCGCCCCAGCGATCGACGGCGTTGGACTGCGCCTGGGCCATGGCCTGGACGATGTTGCCGTCCTTGACCTGGCCCAGGCCCATGAAGATCGACAGCACCACCACGGTGAGCGCCACCATGCGGTTCAGGCGCTTGTCCTTCGCTTCGGCGTCAATCTCGATATCCATGCGGGCTCCGCGGTTCCTGCGCGCCGGGAAGCTCTACCGAAATCGTGGCGGACGATGGGCGATGGGGTGGGCCGGCCTATTCGGCCTTCGTGAAACCATCCTCGAAGGCGAGGGCCTGCAAGGCCTTGATTGCGTCCCGGGCGGACCGATAGCTGTCGACCGTCCAGTCGGCGCGAACTTCGATCACATAGCCGTTGCGGCGGCCCATCCAGAGACCTCCGAGTTGTTCCTTTTGGCCCAGCCACGATTGTCCGAACTCGAATTGCCCCGGCCCGCCCGCTGGGACGAGGTTCGGCGTTGTGTGAACGCCGGCTACATCTTTCCGGGCGTCTCTCAGTGACTCCCGGAACCAGTTGCCGAGCGAGTTCCTGGAGGTCTTGGTGGCGAAGAGCGTGATGATCACATCATCGCTCTCATAGTGGCAGGCAAGGTCCAGCGTGGGATCGGCCCCGCTCATGATCGTCATGCGGGTTTGCTCGATCCCGCTAAGGTCGTCGGGGCAGGGCATGCCTGAGCCACGCATGCGTGTGCCCACGGCGTCATCGGGAACGAAATAGCGGCCGTCCGGCCCGTAGATCGTCGCGGCCCTCTCAGGCGTGGGCGCAGGTCCGAACAGCTGCGCGGAGAGCCCCGCGTCCGATGACTTGAACAGCGTTACAGCGTCGCCATCCGGATCGTAGGCGGCCACTGGCGTGAAGCCGTCCAGCAGCGAGGCCGCGATATCCGCCTGCACCTTCCGCTCGTCGGGCGGCCCGTCATAGACGTAGAGGACGATGCGTTCGCGGTCTCCGACCGCCACCAGGAAGTAGGGACGTCGACTGAGCGCGCCGGCGTCTTCCAGCCCGCTGGCGTCGGTATTCCCCTCCGCGAGGAAGAACAGCATCTCGTTGGTCGGCGACTTCGCCCAGCGCGGTGGAAGCGGCGCAGCGCCGCCAGAAAACACATAGGTGTCACCCCCAGCTGGAAACGCGCCGCGAACACAGGCGGGCGCCGCGTCGATCAGGGCCTCTGGCCAATCTCGCTTGTCGGTCGGTCCCCGCAGCGCGCGATAGATCGCATTGCTCAACGCAATCCTTTCGACCTCCGTGAGCACCCGCGGCACGGCCAGAATCTTGCCGGTTCCGCTCAACGGGGCCGCGCAGGGGGCGACTGCCAAGTTCTGGGCGGCCGCTCGGTCATCCGAAATTGCCGACATCATGAAAGCGCCAGCCGCGATGGCGGCGGCGCGCGTACTGCGCAACATCATGAGAAGTCCCCCCAAAGTCCGCGACAGCCTGCCGCAGCACCTATGAACCCGACGTTATGAGCGATCCTCGCGCTCGACCCCCGCGAGCGCCGTAAGCAATATCAGCCTTGACGATGAGAACAAACCGGGAATAAGAACGAATACGGAACAATCCACACGGTTGTCCACAAGGACGCCCACAGAAGGATGCGACAGATGGTTCGTCTGGCCCGGGAATCACTGGCCTTTGCGTCGGTGGCGAGTTTTGTCTGGATGATGTGCACCGTGGTCGGCTTCGTGAGCTGACCCGATGCGAATGGGGGAGGCGGCAGGCGTGAGCGAGGCGGAACCAGGCTTCGTCCACCTGCGGGTCCGCTCCGCCTATTCGCTGCTGGAAGGCGCGATCAAGGCCGATGCGATCGGCGGGATGGCGCACAAGGCAGGGATGCCCGCCGTCGCGCTGACCGACCGGGCGAACCTGTTCGGCGCCCTCGAGTTTTCGGTCTCCACCAAGGGCGCGGGCGTCCAGCCCATCGTGGGGTGCGCGATCCCCGTGGTCGGAATCGGTGAGCGGGCCTCGCATCGCTGGGCGAAGACGCCAACCATCGTCCTCCTGGCGCAGAGCGAGCAGGGCTATCTGAACCTCAGCGAGCTTTCCTCGGCCGCCTATCTGGAGATCGACGCCACCGAAGAGCCCAACGTTCCCTGGCGAAAGGTGATCGAGCACTCGGAGGGCCTGATCCTGCTCTCCGGCGGACCGGACGGGCCGGTCGATCCGCTGCTGGCCGCCGGCAAGGTCAAGGAGGCGCATGCGGCTCTGGCCGAGATGCACCGGGTGTTCGGCGATCGCTTCTATGTCGAGCTGCAGCGGCACGGCCTGCCGGGCGAGGCCGCCGCCGAGCCGGAGCTGGTGGCCTTCGCCTACGACAACGATGTGCCGCTGGTGGCCACCAACGACGTCTATTTCAAAGCCGCTTCGATGCACCAGGCGCACGACGCCCTGC
>JBOHKZ010000145.1:0-1049 GCA_050729355.1 Phenylobacterium sp.
CTACAAGACGCACCCCGTGATCCGGACGATCCTCGAGGGTGGGCGGCGGATCGCCTATGGCGCAAGGGCATTGTCGGAGGGCGGCTTCCAGTCGATCCCGAAGCTGGTGTTCCCCGGCGGCGCCTTGATCGGCGACACGGCGGGCTTCCTCAACGTGCCCAAGATCAAGGGCACCCACACGGCGATGAAGTCGGGCATGGTAGCGGCCGAGGCCGCGTTCGATGCGCTCAAGGACGGCGCCGAGGCGCCGCAGCTGACCGCCTATCCCGAACGGTTGGAGAAGAGTTGGCTCTGGGACGAGCTCCGCTCGGTGCGCAACATCCGGCCAGCGTTCCATTGGGGCTTGTGGCCGGCCATGGCCTATTCGGCGCTGGATACCTACCTGCTGCGCGGCAAGGCGCCCTGGACGCTCGCGCACAGGGCCGACCACACGACGCTGAAGCCCGCCGCTGATGCCAAGCCGATCGAGTATCCGCGGCCGGACGGGACGCTCACCTTCGACAAGCTTTCCTCGGTGTTCCTGTCGAACACCAACCACGAGGAAGACCAGCCGGTGCATCTGCGGCTGAAGGACCAGAGCGTCGCGGAGCGGATCAACCTCGCCCGCTATGATGGCCCCGAGCAGCGCTACTGCCCCGCCGGGGTCTACGAATATGTGACCGGGACCGACGGCGCGCGCCACCTGCAGATCAACGCTCAGAACTGCGTCCACTGCAAGACCTGCGACATCAAGGACCCGACCCAGAACATCGACTGGGTCACGCCCGAGGGCGGCGGCGGGCCGAACTATATCGGCGGGATGTAGGGCGCCGCCCGCCTACGGCGTCTTCGGGATCAGGTTGAGGTCGAGCTTGGCCGGCGACTGCCCGGCGGCCGGGGCTGGAGCCTCCTTTGGCGCCGCAGGCGCCGCCGCCGCGGCCGGACGCGGCGCCTGATCCGCGCGAGCCGGGCCGCTGTAGAACAGCGCCACCAGGGTCCTCGGGTCGGGAATTCCAGTCTCTTTCAGGCCGGCGGCCTTCTGGAGGTCCTTCACGGCGGCGGCGGTGCCC
>JBOHKZ010000146.1:0-6388 GCA_050729355.1 Phenylobacterium sp.
AACCTCAAGAGGCCCAGCGGCGACGCACGGAACAGCAGGAACGAGGCGATCGCGATGGCGATCAGCCCGAACGGCGTCGGGATCACGGCGGCGATCCTTTCACCGCGGCGCGTGGGTGATCGCGCGCCATCCGCTCGGCGGCGAGCTGCGTGGCGCGCGTGGCGGTCGGGATGTAGTCGAAGCGGCCCTGCCGTCCGAGCAATTCGACGCCGGTCGCCTCGATGCGACCCATGAGCGCCTCGGAGGCGTCGATCGATCCGCGGGCATAGATCGGATAGGCGTAGCCGGTGATGTCATGCCCGACGAGCTCGGCCACGCCGCGCAACAGGCCGTGGCGGCGCATGAAGGCGAGGAAGGCGGCGAATTCCTCCGTAGCGTCGCGCGATCCCTGCGTCAGCGGGATTTCGACCGCCAGGTAGTCTCGGCCATCGACCGGACCATAGATGCGGGAGTGCACCGTCAGGCGCTTCCAGGACCCCTCGTCGCTGAAGTTGTAGAGCACCTCGGCCTCGAACCCGAGGTCGCCCTCGCAGGCCACATAGAGGGTCAGCAACGGAAGGGATTCCATGCCCTCGCCCGCAGCGATTCCAACGGCTTGCGCGGTGATCTTCAGCGGAATGCTGGAGATCACCCGGCTGCCGGCGACGAGGCCCTGCGACGTCGCAATCCGAAAGCCCCCCGCGGTCGGGGTTATGCCCTCGATCGCGCAGTTCAACCGGATCGTCACCCCACGTGCGGCCAGGTGCGCGGCCACCGGGGCGAACAGCGCTTCGAAACCTTCCCGGGGGCGGACGAGGTTGGCCGGCTGAGCGGCGGCTGTCTTCGGGCGCGGCCGTAAGCGCGCCGCCAGCGCGGAGAAGCTGAGCGTCCTGGTGATCCAGGCCATTCGCTTGTCCGCGAAGCGGTATTCCACCTCGTCGGCGGATACGCCGCACAGACGCCGGATGTAGGCCTGCAGCCCGCTTTGCGTGAACAGGCGATCGCCGAGATGGTAGCGCGCGAACGAGGCCGCGCTTTCGGGCTTCGAACTCGTCAGCCGCCCATGGCAGAGCGACAGGAAGGTCCTGACGATCTCGACTGGCCCGCGTCGCAGGAGGTCGTCGGCGACGGAGTAGGGATACCGGCTGATCCGCCCTTGCGGCGTGATCCGATTCACGCGGATGCGCGCCGGAAGGCACAGCGCCTCGGCCGCCGGGAACCGTCGGAAGAACGGGCTGCCCGCCACGAAGACGAACGAACCGATATCGAACGTGTAGTCGCCGATAGTGCGCGACCGCTGATTGCCGCCCAGACGTTCGTAGGGCTCCAGGATGATCACCTGGTGACCGGCCGCAGCCAGGACATCGGCGGCCACCAGTCCGCTGACCCCCGCCCCGAGGATCACGACAGGGTGCGGTCGCCTGCGCGCCGCTCGAGAGCGGATCGGCGCGGCCGCCAGCGTCGAGGCGACATCAGGCATGGATCACGCTGAGCAATCCCCGGTCGAAGTGCTCGGGGGTGAAGCGCGCGGCATTGCGCACAGCCGCGTCAGGCTCGAACGACGGCAGCCAGGCCTCCATCCGGCGGACGCCGTCCATCAGCGACTCGGCGGTCTGGGCGTCGAACAGCAGGCCGGTCTCGTTCGGGATGACAGTGTCCAGGACGCCGCCGGCGCCGTAGGCCAGGACTGGCCGGCCGGACGCCATCGCCTCGACGGGGACGATCCCGAAGTCCTCCTCCGCGGTGAAGATCAGTGCGCGGCAGCGCGCGTAGGCCTGCCGCAGATCGTCGAAGTTCAGGCGCGGGACGACAGTGACATTGGGCCCCGCCTTACGCCTGATGGCGGCCCCCATCGCCCCGTCGCCCACCATCAACAGCGGCAGGCCCAGGCGGTTGAAGGCTTCCACGACAATGTCCGGGCGCTTGTAGGCGATCATCTGGCCGACCCAGAGGTAGCGCGCCTCGATGTCGGCGGACGGGCGGAACAGGTGGGTGGCGACCGGCGGATGCACGACGACGGAATCACGGCGATAGGCCTTCGAAATCCGCTCCCGGATGAAGGACGAATTGGCGACGAACTCATCGACGCGGGCCGCCGAGGCGACGTCCCAAAGACGCAGGCGGTGGGACAGCCACGGCATGGCCAGTTGCGTGAGGAACCCCGCCGAGCGCCGGTAATCCTGGGCGTGGTCCCAGAGGTATCGCATCGGCGAGTGGCAGTAGCAGACGTGCCGCGCCGCCGGGGGCGTGATGACCCCCTTGGCCGGACCGGATTCGCTGCTGAGGATCAGGTCGTAGCCACGCAGATCCAGCTCCTCGAGCGCGAGCGGCATGAGCGGCAGGTACTTCTGATAGTGCGCCCGGCTTCCCGGCAGGCGCTGGATGAAGGTCGTTCGCACCGGGCGCGCCCGGATGGTCGAGGACATCGCCTCCACGTCGTAGACATGGGTGAAAATATCGGCGTCCGGGAAGAGGTGTATCAGTCGTTCGAGCACACGCTCGCCACCCCGCATGCCTACAAGCCAGTAATGGACGATCGCGACGCGCGGATTTTCCCGCATTTACCTGTTCTCAACCATAAGCCGTGCTCCCGCAGCGCTCGGAAGTTCGGCCTGCGCTTTCCGTTAAAGTTTTTGTGCGAAGGGGATGCTGCCCACGAAGAGATCCGACATGACTGCGAGCGCCCAGACACAGCACCAGCTTTCCCAGCCGTATGCGCACGAGCATGGCCGCTCGCGCCGGGCCTGGTCTGCGCGCCGGACGCTGACGTTCATCCTCGTCACCTGCGGCCTGTTCTGGGCCACGGCGATCTCGCTCGCGCTGCGCTGACCCGGGACGCCCGATCACGCGTAGTACCGCGCGTACTTGCGGTAGTAGTAGGCAGGGTCGCCGAAGCCGAAACGGGCTTGCTGGCCCATGTGGATCCGGTTGAGGACCACGCCGGCGACGTTCAGGCCCTCGGCGGGCAGTAGGTGAAGGGCGGCCTGGATGGCGTGGGCGGATGTCTTGCGCCAACGGGCCACCAGTACGACGACGTCGACCTTTGTGGACAGCATGCGCGTGTCCGCGGTCGGCAGGATCGGCGTCGTATCCAGGATGACCAGGTCGAACGTCCGCCGCAGCTCCGCCAGAAGGCCGTCCATGGCTTCGCCGCCGATGTAGTCACGGGCCGCCACGACGCTGGCGTTGAGCGGCAGGATCATCGTCGTGGTCGCTTCGTCCTGGACGAGTGCGTCTTTCAGCGAGGCCTCGCCGGCCAGCACCTCCATCAGGCCCGGCGAGTGCGCCCTTCCCTTGACCAGCCGGTTGAGGTCCCGGCGATGGGTGTCGCAATCGACGAGGACGACCCGCAACCCCTGCAAGGCCGCCGAGCGCGCCAGGCAGATGGATGTGGTCGTCTTCCCTTCTTGCGGCAGGGCCGAGCTGATCGCCATGACCTGCACCGGTCCGTTGAGGGTCGAGTACCGGAGCGACGCCCGCAGGTTTCGGTAGGCCTCCGCGAACGCCGACTGCGGCCACTGCACGATGGCGTTGATCGGCGCGGTCCGGGGCCCGCCCTTCAACGACGACAGCAGCGGGACCCCCGCCAGATAACGCCGACCGAGACGGCGCTCGATATCTTCCGCAGTGGTGAGCGACGAATCGAGGATCTCGCTGACGATCACCGCCACGAGCCCGGCGGCCAGCCCCAGCATCGCCCCGAAGACCAGGTTCAGCGGGATGTTCGGACTGCTCGGCTCCGAGGGAATCCGCGCCTCGGAGATGAGCCGGGCGTCGGCCTGCTCTGCGCCTTCCTGGGCGCCGGTCTGCTTGTAGCGATTGAGGTAGCTCTCGTAGAGCGCCTGGGACGCGTCGGCCTTCTGTTGCAGCTCGCTCAATCCCACCATGGCCCGGTTGTTCTGGGTCAGCGTTCCGCGGGCGGTCGACAGCGAGGCGGTGATCGAGGCCAGCCGCTGGCGCGACACCTCCCGCTTGGCTTCCAGGTTCGAGATCACCCGTCCGATCTCGCCCTGGATCTGGGCGTCGATGTCCTGCAGCTCGCGCTGGGCCTTGAGGATGTCGGGGTGGCGCGGTCCGTAGCGGCCTTGCAGGTCGGCGACCCGCGCGCTGACCGCGACCCGTTGGCCGCGCAGCGACTGGATGACCGCCGAATTGAGCGCCTCCCCGACGTCCTCGCCTGTCGAGCCGCTGGCCAGCTGTTGGCGCGCCGTCGCCAGCCGCGCCTCATCGGCCGCCGCCTCGCCTCGCGCCTCGGCGACCCGCTGGTTGTAGGCTGAAATCTCCTGCTCGGTGAGCGAGGCGCCCGAGGTGCTGAGAAGGTCGTGCTCCACGCGGTACTGCTGCACCTTCGCGGCATCGGAGACGGCCTGCTGCTGCAGCTGCTGGATGCGTCCGGCCAGGAAGGTCCCGGCATGGACGTTGGCGTTCGACTTCGCCTCCACCTGCTCGGAGACGTAAAGGCGGGCGAAGGTGTTGGCGATCAGCGCCGCCGTCTTGGGATCGTCGGCGCTGTAGGAGATGTCGATGGCGTAGGTCTCGCCCACCCGGGTCACGGAGAGACCCTTGAGGACGCGGTCGACGATCGCCTGGTCGATCGCGGCGGCGGTGGGTTTCGGCGCCGGCGGAGTCAGTCCGATGAACGCCAGCAGCCGATCGCGCAGGCTCGGGCCGGTCGGCTTCGGATTGAAGGCCGCCGTGCGGTCCAGGCGCAGGTCACGTGCGACCCGGCGGGCGAGGTGGCGCGAACCGATGACTTCGACCTCGCTATCGACCACCGGAGACGTGCTCGGCAGCGCCGACAGCACGCCCTGGTCTTCGGTGGGCGCGACCTGCTGTTCGCGGATATTGATCATCACCCGCGAGGCCGACGTGTAGCTGCGGTCCTGGACCAGCGTCACCACGCCGGCCAACGCGATACAGGCCGCCAGCAGGCTGAGGAACAAGGCTCGCCGCCGTCTGAAGGCGGAGATCAGTTTCTGTACGTCCAGCCTGTCCGCGGCCTCGCTGACATGCGGCTCGGCCTCGACCTGCAGGACCGTCTGCTCGACGTCTACCGGCCCCCGATACCGTTCCAACCCAGTCATTCAAACCGCCTCACTCGAAAGTCGCGTTGAGCGCGCTCGGGAGCTGCGCCACGCGCAGCCGGGAACGCGCGGCGTTAGCGCTGCAGAACCAGCGCCAGGCTGAGAGTGTTGTCCTCGAAGTCTCGTCCTTGCCGGGTCCCCGACGACGCCAGCTTGTCGAATTTGTAGCGGAGGCTCAGGCCAAGCGTGCGGTTGGCCAGGTAGTTCACGCTCAGTCCGCACCCCAGCCGCCGGTCCTCCCGATCGATGCCGCGGTACTTCTCGTTCGAGCCGGACAGCTGCCCGGAAATGATGACGTTGCGGAGCAGTTCGTAGTCCGCGCTGACCCGCGCGGTCTGGGTGAGAACCCCCGGCGCGTCACGCAACTCGCTGTCGTCGAGGCTCTGGGTCGCCGCCAGGCCGACGGTCAGGAGCGGGGTCGGATACCAGGTCAGGCGCGCCCGGTAGTGGAACTTCTCGACCGGCTGGTAGAACGAGTCCTCGAAGTTCTGCCGCAGGTAACCGGCGCTCAGTTCGCCGACGATCAGCCGGGTGATCTCGCGGTCTACGCCGATCAGGACCGTGACGCCCTGCGAGTCCCGTGTCCTGCCGTCCACCCTGCCGTAATTGAGCCAGCGCAGGCCGCCCTCCACGAAGAACGCCGAGGCGGGGCTGACGGCGTAGGCGACCCTGACCGTGCCATCGGTCTGGGTGTGATCCCTGTAGTCCTCGTCGACGACGCCGCCCGAGAGGTCGCGGGCGTCGTGATAGTCCTGCCGCATGACGTCGAGCGTCCCGACCACCCTCACCCGGTTGAAATCGTGGGACGCTTTGACCGTGGCCGTTTCCACCCCGTAGCGGACGGGTTTTTCGGTCTCGACGTCGCTCACTTCCACTGTGCGGGGTTCGATCCGGTCGCCCCCCGAAACCGCCACGTCCACTTCGGTGTCGTGGCTGACGTCCAGCCGCCCCTGGCCCGCAATCGTCCAGGCGTTGGTGTCTTCGGAGGTGAACTTGTCATACCGCCGCAAGTCCGCGTCGGCGGACAGCGAGATCGCGTGGCGCGGCCAGTCGGAGCGGATGCTCAAGGCCGGCGCGAGGCCGAATATGCTGTCGCTCTGAGCGTTCGGGCTCGCGAACACGTTGTCGTCGTAGGCCGCCCGAACGGTTACCCGCGGATAGGCCACGAACGAGCCCAGCCGGACGCCCGTCACCTCGTAGTCGGGCCGCGGCCGCTCAAGCACGCCGACATTGCCCGTGTTGCTGTCGACCTGGGCGGTCTGTGCGAAGGCGGAGCCGGCGATCAACCAAGTGGCGCACGCGAGCAGGATCGGACCGACCGCACG
>JBOHKZ010000147.1:0-3737 GCA_050729355.1 Phenylobacterium sp.
ATGCAGAGGTGTGGTGCTTCCCGCCGACTTCACCCTACTGCAGGTTGTCCCGGAGCTTGAGACCGGCGGCGCCGAGCAGACCACCCTCGACGTCGCCCGGGCGGTGATCGATGCGGGCGGTCGCGCCCTGGTGGCGACCCGCGGCGGAAGGATGACCGCCAGGCTCGAAGCCGACGGCGCGCGCCTGGCCCAGATGCCGGTGCAGTCGAAGAACCCGCTGGTGATGCTCGGCAACGCCGCGCGGCTGGTGGACCTGATCCGTAGCGAAAAGGTGAGCCTGATCCACGCCCGCTCCCGCGCGCCGGCCTTCTCGGCGCTCTGGGCCGCGCAGGCGACCAAGACGCCGTTCGTCGCCACCTACCACGGCGTCTACAAGGCCCAGTCCGGCCTGAAGCGCTGGTACAATGCGGTGATGACCCGCGGCGACCTGGTGATAGCCAATTCCGACTACACCCGCGACCACGTGCTGGCCGAGCATCGCCTGGACCCGGCGAAGATCGTCACCATCCCGCGCGGCGTCGACCTCGACCGCTTCAACCCGTCCTTCGTGACGCCCGACCGGCTGGAGCGGCTGCGCCGCGACTGGGGCCTCGCCGAGAACGACAAGCGCACCAAGTTCCTGCTGGCCGGGCGGCTGACCCGCATCAAGGGCCACCTGACCATCATCGAGGCGGCGGCCAGGATGAAGGCCGAGGGCCGCAGCGACTTCCTGGTGATCTTCGCCGGCGACGACCAGGGCCGCACCGACTACGGCGAGGAGCTGGCCAAGGCGATCGCCGACGCAGACCTGGCCGATCAGGTGAAGATCGTCGGACACTGTTCGGACATGCCCGCCGCCTACCTGCTCGCCGATGTGGCCATCCTGCCGACCATCGTCCCGGAGAGCTTTGGCCGGGCCGCGGTGGAGCCGCAGGCCATGGGCCGGCCGGTGATCGCCTCCAACCACGGCGGCACGGTGGAGACGGTGGCCGATGGGCAGAGCGGCTGGCTGGTCGCGCCGGGCGACGCGCCGGCCTGGGCGGCCGCGATGATCCGCGCCGCCGATCTTGCGCCCGCCCGACGGGTCGAGATGGGGCAGTCCGGCATGAACCGCACGCGGCAGCTCTATCGGGTCGACGCCATGTGCGCGGCCACGCTCTCCGCCTACGCACAGGTCCTGGACGCCCGCCGCCTGAAAGCGCGCGCCTGATGGCCCGTCGTCACGTCCCCAAGATCCTGGTCATCAAGCTCTCGGCGCTGGGCGACTTCGTGCTGGCCCTGGCGGCGATGAAGAAGATCCGCCAGGCCCACCCCAAGGCCCACATCACGCTGCTGACCACCGCGCCGTTCGAGGCGCTCGCCAAGGCCAGCCCCTATTTCAACGCTGTGGACATCGACGGGCGCCCGGAGAGCTTCCCGGAGTGGATCGCGCTGCGCAAACGGCTGCGAGCGGCGAACTTCGACCGCGTCTACGACCTGCAGACCTCCAGCCAGTCCAACCGCATCTTCCAGATCCTGCGGCCGCATCCGCCGGCCTGGTCGGGCATCGCCATGGGCTGCACCCTGCCGCACAAGAACAAGCTCCGCGACCAGATGCACACCCTGGAGCGCCAGGCCGACCAGCTAATGTACGCCGGCATCTGGCCCGACGCGCCGACCGTGCCCGGAACCGCGCCGCCGCCGGACCTGTCGTGGGTCCTGGCCCAGGCGCCCGGCGACCGGCCGCCGACCCTCGGCGTGAAGCCCAAGCCCTATGTGATGTTCGTCCCCGGCGGTTCCTCGCACCGCCCGGAGAAGCGCTGGCCGGTGGAGAAATACGGCGAGCTCGCCCGCATCCTCTACGCGCGCGGCCTGGACATCGTGATCATCGGCGGCCCCACCGAGGCGGCGCTGGCCCACGCCATCCAGCGCGAGGTGCCCAGAGCCCGCGACCTCACCGGCCGCACCGACTTCGCCCGCATCGCGGTCCTGGGGGCCAAGGCGGCGATGGCGGTCGGCAACGACACCGGACCGCTGCATCTGGCGGCGGCGGCGGGCGCGCCTACGGTCGTGCTGTTCTCCGGCGCGTCGGACCCGGCGCTGTCCGCGCCGCGCGGCAAGGTGGCGGTGTTGCAGGCCGACAAGCTCTCGGAGCTGTCTGTTGCCAAGGTGGCACAGGCCGCGGCTTCCGTGCTCGCAACCAGCGCGGGCGCGCCTTGATAGCGCGTTAGCCCTCGATCATATACAGTCCGAAGGGACGGGCCCGCTTCGGCGGGCCCGGACCCGTTTGCCTTGAAACAATCCTAGGAGCCTCGCCTATTCGCCGTCCCATGAACGCCCCCCCCGTCAAGGACGGGCTGCGCATCAATGATGAAATCCGCGTCCCCAAGGTTCTGCTGATCGACCAAGCCGGCGAGAAGCAGGGCGTTATGCCGACGTCTTCGGCGCTGGAAGCCGCCGAAGAGGCTGGCCTGGACCTGGTGGAGATCGTCCCGAACGCGGATCCGCCCGTCTGCAAGATCCTGGACTACGGCAAGTTCAAATTCCAGGAGCAGAAGAAGAAGAACGAGGCGCGCAAGCGGCAAAAGGTTCAGGAAATCAAGGAGATCAAACTCCGCCCGAACATCGACACGCATGACTACGAGGTCAAGCAGCGCTCGATGGTCCGCTTCTTCGAAGAGGGCGACAAGGTGAAGGTGACGCTGCGGTTCCGCGGCCGCGAACTGGCCCACCCCGAACTCGGCATGAAGCTCCTGCAAAAGGTGCGGGCCGACTTCGAACCGATCGCCAAGTGCGAGTACGAACCTCGCATGGAAGGCCGCCAGATGATCATGATCCTGGCGCCGCGCTAGTGAGCCGAACGAGCTTTGGAATTCTGGGAGCGGTCGCCGTCACGGCGGCCGCTTTCGCGTTTTCGGCGCCTGTCGCGCAGGCGGCTGACGCCGGCGACCAGCCCTATCCGCCCTTCAAGATCGGCGAGGGGCTCTATTATGTCGGCTCGTCCGACTACACCTCGTACCTGATCGTCACCAAGGCGGGCCTGATCGTCATCGACGGCGGCGACGCCGAAACTGGCCATCAAGTGGTGGGCAACATCCGCACCCTGGGCTTCGACCCGACCCAGGTGAAGGTGCTGGTCAACACCCACCAGCACTTCGACCACGCCGCGGGCCTGGCCGAGATCAAGCAGACGGCGCCGGGCGCGAAGTTCTACGCCAGCGCCGCCGACGGCCCGATCGTCGCCGCGGGCGGACGGGGCGACCCCTACCTCAAGGGCCCCAAATACGAGTACGCGCCGGTGAAGCCCGACGTGACGCTGAAGGACGGCCAGAAGGTCAGCCTCGGCGGCTGGACGCTCACCGCCCACGTCACCGGCGGCCACACCAAGGGCTGCACCACCTGGACCTTCCCGGTCACCGTGGCCGGCAAGGTGCGCCAGGCCCTGGTCCACTGCTCGTCCAGCGTGCTCCCCGGCTACAAGCTGGTGGGGACGCAGACCTATCCCGGCATGGCCGCCGATTACGAAAAGAGCTTCGCCACCTGGAAGGCCCTGCCCTGCGAGGTCTTCCTCGCCAGCCACGGCCAGTTCTTCGACCTCCAGGCCAAGCGCAAACGCCTCGACGCCGGCCAACTCGACGCCTTCGTCGACCCCGCCGGCTGCAAGGCCTTCTACGCCAAGTCCGAAGCCGCCTTCCGCGCGGAGCTCGCCAAACAACAGGCGGCGGCGAAGTAGGATTCCCCTCCCTTACTGATCGTCATGGCCGGGCTTGTCCCGGCCA
>JBOHKZ010000148.1:0-3006 GCA_050729355.1 Phenylobacterium sp.
CGGTTTCCAGCGTCGATGTCACCGGGCAGACCCGCGCCCTCGATCACGATACCGGCCTCTCGGTCATGCCCGGCACGGTCCAGGATACGCCCCAGGCGATCAACGTGATCGGCAACGCGCAGCTGAAAGCCCAGGGCGTCACCAGCCTGGAGCAGGCGCTTCGCAACGTCCCCGGCATCACTATCGCGATCGGCGAAGGCGGCACGCTGAGCGGCGACCAGTTCAAGATCCGCGGCTTTGACGCCAAGGACGACGTCTACATCGACGGCCTGCGCGACTTCGGTTCCTACGTTCGCGACAGCTTCAATTATCAGGAAGTCCAGGTCCTCAAGGGGCCGTCCGGGGCCATGTTCGGTCGCGGCACGACGGGCGGCGCGATCAACACCATTTCCATGCGCCCGCGCCTCGAGGACTTCACCAGCGTCGACGGCTACGTCGGCAACGGCGACTACTATCGAGCGCTCGCCGACATCAACAAGAAGCTCGGCGACACGACCGCCGTCCGCGTCACGGGCATGTTCAACGACACCGGGGTCGTCGACCGCGACCTGATTTATTCCAAACGCTGGGGCGCGGCGGTGACGCTCGCCACCGGCATCGGGACCGACACCACGGCCTCGGTCAGCTACCTGCACCAGCATTGGAAGGGTCGCCCGGACTACGGCATCATCATCGTCCAGCGCCCCGGCGACATCGTCGCCAAGCCGGCTAGCGAGTACGGCGTCGGCGTCGAGCGCTCGACCTTCACGGGCTACCGCAACGACGTGGACAACGGCGATGCCGACATCCTCACCGTTCGTCTCGCCCACAAGGTCAACGACAAGGTCAGCCTGAATTCCGACACCCGCTACGGCGTCTATTCGCGCTACTTCCAGTACTCGACCCTGGACCAGTGCACGGCCGCCTGCACCACGGCGCTGTTCGACGGCAATCCGGCGACCGAGGCCTACGGCGGCAACGGCGGCCAAGGCCCCTACGACATGGACGCCTGGGGCCTGCAGAACATCACCACGGCCCGGATCGACTACGATGTCGGCAGCCTGCGGAACCAACTGATCGTCGGCTTTGACGTCTCGCGGCAGGAAAACGACAAGACGATCTTCGCTTACGCCCTGCCGCCGGGCTTCAGGACTCGCCAGGAAATCCCGCGTCCGCTGGTCAATCCGAACCCGAACTTCCCGCCGGGCTATCAGGTGTTCCGCGCAGTCCCTGGCCAGAACATCAACTGCTCGGGCGCCGGCAACTGCACGACCGTCGTCAACGGCGCGACCGTGTTCACCAACACCGCCGGCACGGCGACCCAGGACAGCAGCGGCAAGTCCACCGACGCCGGCATCTTCCTGACGGACCGCCTGTGGTTCACCGAGCAGCTCTCGGTGATCGGCAGCTACCGTGTCGATCGCTATACCGCCGAGCTGAACTCCCTGTTCTTCAACAACGGGACGTCGGACCTGAAGGTGAAGCCGACCCTGAAGAACCCGCGCGTCAGCGTGGTGTTCGAGCCGGCCGCTGACCAGACTTTCTACGCGTCCTGGGGCAGGTCCCAGACCCCGCAGGGCACGTCGATCGTGGGCGCGGGCGCCGCCCTGGCGGTCACCACCAAGGACCTGGAGCCCGAGGAGAGCGAGATCTGGGAAGCGGGCGCCAAGGTCGGCATTCCCAACACCATGCTGTCGTTCACCGCTTCGATCTTCGACATCAAGAAGGACAACACCCTGCAGGTCGATCCGGCGACCGGGTTCCTGCTGGCCCAGTCCGGCGAGCGGCAAGAGGTGAAGGGTATCGAGCTCGGCCTGCAGGGGCGGATCACCGACGCCTGGACGATCAGCGCCGGCTACACCTACCTCGACGCCAAGATCAAAGAGTCCTTCACCAACTGCACCATCGCTGCCGCCAATGCGACGGGCACGCCCACCGGCATCATCTGCCCGGTCGGCACGACGGCGGCGTTCCCGACGATCAACCAGGTCGCGGTCGGCAGCCAGGTGACCTTCGTTCCGAAGAACTCGGCGACCTTGTTCACCACCTACGACCTCTCGGACTTCGTTGACGGCCTCTCGGTCGGCGGCGACGTGATCTATCAGTCGAAGACTCCGGTCGGTTACACGGCCCGCAGCGTGAGTTTCGCCGACCGGGCCAGCCAGACGGCGCTGCGCCTCTCGGAGGTCCCGGACAACGTCACCGTCGACGCCTATGTGGCCTACAAGACCGGCCCCTATCGGTTCGCGGTGAACCTCTACAACCTCGGCGACCGCCTCAACTACACGCAGGCGTTCGGCAACCGCGCGACGCCGGCCGCCGGGCGCACCGTCATCTTCTCGGTGGGCGCCACGTTCTAAGGCGCCGCTCCCCCCGAGGCCGGAATCCGGTTCATGCGAGCCGGATTCCGGTCTAGGTCGTTTTCATGCTGCTGCACATCGAACGCGTTCTGACGCCCGACCAGGTCGCCCGGTGCCGCGAGACGCTCGCCGCCCAGGCCTGGGTCGACGGCAAGGTCACGGCCGGCGAACAGTCCGCTCAGGCCAAACACAACCTCCAGGTCCCCGAAGACGCGCCCGCCGCCCGCGAGCTGGGCGAAATGATCCTGGGCGCGCTCGGCCGCAATCCGACATTCGTCTCGGCCGCCCTGCCGCTCAGGGTCTTCCCGCCGCTGTTCAACCGCTACGACGAGGGCATGGCCTTCGACACCCATGTGGACAATTCGATCCGCTTCGCCGGCGCCGTGCGGTTTCGGACCGACGTCTCGGCGACGCTCTTCCTCACGGATCCGGACGACTATGACGGCGGGGAATTGATCGTCGAGGACGCCTACGGCGAGCACGCCGTGAAGCTGCCGGCGGGGGACATGATCCTCTATCCGGCCTCAAGCCTGCACAGGGTGGCGCCGATCACCCGCGGGTCGCGCTGGGCCTCGTTCTTCTGGGCCCAGTCGATGGTGAAGTCCGATGAACAGCGGACCCTGCTCTGGAACGTGGACAACGCCATCCAGGCCCTGACGCTGAAGGT
>JBOHKZ010000149.1:0-8480 GCA_050729355.1 Phenylobacterium sp.
CCGCCATGCCCGCCCCGATGACCGGGATGCTGCTGGCGATCACCTCGATCGCCCTGGCGCTCGGCACCTTCATGCAGGTGCTGGACTCGACCATCGCCAACGTCTCGATCCCGACCATCGCCGGCAACCTCGGCGTCAGCGCCAGTCAGGGCACCTGGGTGATCACCTCGTTCGCCGTGGCCAACGGCGTCTCGGTGCCGCTCACCGGCTGGCTGATGATGCGCTACGGGGTGGTGAAGACCTTCGTGGCGTCGGTGGCGCTGTTCACCCTGGCGTCGTTCCTGTGCGGCGTGTCCTGGAACCTGTCGTCGCTGATCTTCTTCCGGGTGCTGCAGGGGGCGGTCTCCGGGCCGATGATCCCCGGCTCGCAGGCGCTGCTGATCATGATCTTCCCGCCCGCCAAGCGCGGCGCGGCGCTCGCCATCTGGTCGATGACCACCCTGGTGGCCCCGATCTGCGGGCCGATCCTCGGCGGCTACATCTCGGACAACTTCTCATGGCCGTGGATCTTCCTGATCAATCTGCCGGTGGGCCTGGTCTGCGCCCTGCTGTGCTGGCGCAACATGCGCAGCCGCGAGACCCCGACCCGCTCCGTTCCGATCGACCGGACCGGGTTCTTCCTGCTGCTGACCTGGGTCGGCGCGCTGCAGATCATGCTCGACACCGGCAAGGACGCCGACTGGTTCAACTCCTCGGCGATCATCGTCGAGCTGATCATCGCGGTCGTCGCCTTCGTGGCCTGGGTGATCTGGGAGCTCAACGAAGAGCACCCGATGGTCGACATCTCGCTCTTCAAGTCGCGCAACTTCCTGCTGGCGACCGGCGCATTCTGCCTGGGCTATGCGGTGTTCTTCGGCAACGGCCTGCTGCTGCCGCTCTGGCTGCAGACCCGGATGGGCTACATCGCCACCTGGGCCGGCCTGGTGGCCGCGCCGTCCGGCGTCGTCGCCGTTCTGCTCACGCCGCTGGCTGCGCGATGGATGAACAAGGTGGATGCGCGCTGGGCCGCGACCCTGGCGCTCGGGGCCTTCGCGGTCTCCTACTACATGCGCTCGCTCTACACGCCCGACGCCGACTTCTACGCCCTGGTGATCCCGATGCTGGTGCAAGGCGTGGCGATGAGCACCTTCTTCATCGCCATGATCACCCTGGTGCTGAACGGCATACCGCCCCACCAGGTGCCGGCGGCCTCGGGCCTCTCCAACTTCGCGCGGATCACCGCCGGCGGGTTCGCGGCCTCGCTGACCACCACGTTCTGGGACCGCATCGAGGCCGTGCACCAGACCCGTCTGTCCGAGGTCATGGGGGCGCATGACCCGGCCTTCACACTGACGCTGCAGAAGCTGCAGGGCGCGGGCATGTCGGCGCAGCAGGCGCTGGGCGCGGTGACCAACCAGGCGGTGAACCAGGCCTACCTGCTGGCCTCGCTGGATATCTTCCGGATATCGGCCTGGCTGATGGTGCTGCTGGTGCCGGTGGTCTGGTTCACCAGGAAGGCGATGGCCAACGGCGCACCCCACCCCGCGGCCGACTAGCCGGATCGGCTAGGCCTGGGCGCCCACCGCCCTGAGCTTGCGCCAGACGGTCATCCGCGAGACGCCGAGCCGCCGGGCGATCTCCACGGGGCCGACGCCGGCGCGTTGCAGGGCGTGGATCTCCTGGGCCGCGGCGGGCTTGCGGCGGGGCAGGGGCGTCGGCTCGACCTCCGCGACCGCTTGGAGCGCCGCCCGCAAGGCCCGGCCGCTCTCGCCGCGGCTGCAGAGTTCCGGCTGCAGGATGTAGAGGCTGGCGCCATGGTCCTCGAGACGCTTCAGCACCTCCAGCGCGCCGCGGCTGGTCGGCGCCACGTGCTGCAGCCTGGTGACCACGAGCTGGTCGCCCGCCCCGATGAACTCGAGGATCGAGGACAGGGTCGTGAGCTCGGCGCCGTGCTCCTCGACGCGGACCACATGGCAACCGATGGCCTTCAGAGTGGCCGTGTCTTCCGCGGAATGCGCGTCACGAAGTCTGACGTATCCGATCCTCAGCATGGCGCCCGCCGATCTGACTCTTGGACAGCGTGTAGCCTCCCAAAAGCGGGGCCGTGCGCCAAGCCGGAGAAAGGTTAAATCGCAGCAATATTAGACCGTTACCGGGGGTGACTTGGGCGATATTGTGTTCGTTTGACGCTCATTTTGCGGATCACGGGGCAAAATTGACCGCGTCGCGCCGCAGGATGAATTCGCGGTCGACTGTGGCCCCGACCGCGAAGCCGTACTCGCCGACCTTCTCGAAGCCGTGGCGTGCGTAGAATCGCTGGGCGCCGTGGTTTTCGGACCAGACGCCGATCCAGATCGTGCGGCCACCGTCGCGCTGCAGCCAGGCCATGACCTCGTCGAAGAGGCCGCGGCCCAGGCCGCCGTTCTGCCAGCTCCGGCGGAAATAGAACCGCTTCAGCTCGCCGCAGGCCGGCGTGACCTCGGGATGCGGCAGGCCGCAGGAACCCGCCGTGGCGTAGCCGATCGCCTCGCCGTCCGACTCGACAAGCCACGAAGCCTTGGCCGGATCGGCCAGATCGGCCCGCGTGCGCTCGAGCCCGTAGGCCTCGACCAGGAACTGCGCGAGGTCCTGCGGGTCATAGAGATGCCCGAAGGTCTCGGTGAAGGTTTCGGCGCCGATCCGGGCGAGGACTTCGGCGTCGGCGGACCCGGCGCGGCGGATTGTGGGTTGAGGCATCGGGGCGGCGGCTATTTTGCGTTAGGATGAAGCATGACCGTCGCGCTCTACACCCATGTGGACATGCTCGACCACCGTCCGGGCGCCGGCCACCCCGAACGGCCCGAGCGGCTGCGCGCGGTGACGGACGCGCTCAGCGACTCCGATCTACACCTGGTGGTGCGCGACGCGCCCCTGGCGGAAGAGGGCGATCTGGCCCGCGTGCATCCGCAAAGCTACCTGGACGCCATCTTCAAGGCGGCGCCGCGGGGCGGCGGCGTCCTGCGGCTGGATCCGGACACGGTGATGTCCGCGGGCAGCCTGAACGCCGCCCGGCGCGCGGCCGGGGCGGTGGTCTCCGCGGTGCGCGATGTGGCGGCCGGCGGCGTCGACCGCGCCTTCTGCGCCGTGCGGCCGCCGGGGCACCATGCCGAGCCCACGACGCCGATGGGCTTCTGCATCTTCTCCAACGTGGCGGTGGCGGCGCGCGCGGCGCAGGACGCCGGCCTTTCGCGGGTGGCCGTCGTGGATTTCGACATCCATCACGGCAACGGCACCCAGGCCGCGTTCGACGGCCGCGAGGGCCTGTTCTTCGCCTCCATCCAGCAGTGGCCCATGTGGCCCGGCACCGGTCATCCCTCCGAGGCGACCTCCGACAATGTGGTCAACGCCGTCTCGCCGGCGGGAGCGCCGCGCGAGGTCTGGCGCAAGGCCTTCGAGAGCCTGATGCCGAAGGTCGACGCCTTCGCGCCGGACCTGATCATCGTTTCCGCGGGCTTCGACGCCCATGTCCGCGACCCGATCGGCGAGGCCGGCCAGTCGCTGGAGGCCGAGGACTTCGCCTGGGCGACCCGGGCGATCGCCTCGGTGGCGAATCGCCACGCCAAGGGCCGGGTTGTGTCGTCGCTCGAGGGCGGCTACCACCTTGAGGCTCTGGGCTCCTCGGCGCTTGCGCACGTGAGGGCCCTTTCCGAAGGGTAGGGGACGAAGTCGGGTGAGGGGTTGGACGCCAGCCGTTCGGACGGACGGGCCAGCGCTTTGACCGTCACGAGCACGTCCGTGGGCGCTTCGCCGCGCCCGGGCACGATCATCCTGGCCCGCCACGGCGAACCGGCTCTGTCGCGCGATGTGCGGCTGTCGGCCGAGGAATATCGCGAATTCTGGGCGCAATATGAGGTGGGCGGCCTGCTGCCCGGCCAGACGCCGCCGCCGATGCTCACGGGCTTCGTAGAGCGCTGCGACGTGCTCGTGGCCTCGACGCGCCTGCGCGCCGTGGAGAGCGCCCAGGCGGTCGCCAGGGGCCGCAGCTTCACCCAGGAACCCTTGCTGATCGAGGCGCCGCTGCCGCCGCCGAACTGGCCGTCGTGGGTGCGGATGTCGCCGAAGCTCTGGGGTTTTTTCTCCAGGTTCTTCTGGTGGTTCTTCAACCATCATCACGGCCAGGAGAATCGCGCCCAGGCCGAGGCGCGGGCCGACGTGGCCGCCGGCAAGCTCGTCGAACTCGCGGCCTCAGGCCAGGATGTGGTCGTCCTGGCGCACGGCTTCTTCAACGTCCTGATCGGGCGCGCGCTTCTCAAGCGCGGCTGGCGGATGACGTTGCGGGAAGGTTACAAATACTGGTCGACGCGCCGCTTCGAGCGGCCTTAGGTACGACCTGAGTTTCCAAGGAATCCCTATGTCCGAGCCCGCCGACATTGAGGCCCTCAGCTTCGAGCAGTCGCTCGCCGAACTCGAGCAAATCGTGGCGCGCCTGGAATCAGGGCAGGCGCCTCTGGAGGACTCGATCGGCATGTACGAGCGTGGCGCCGCGCTGAAAGCCCATTGCGAAGCCCGCCTCGCCGCGGCGCGTCTGCGGGTGGAGAAGATCGTGGTGAGTACGACCGGCGTTTCGGGGGTCGAGCCGGCCGAGTTCAGCTGATGTCGCCAAGGCTCGCGCAGCCCGACATCGCCCAGCGGGTGGCCCAGGCCGCCGACCTGGTGACCGTCGCTCTGGATGAACTGCTGCCGCGCGGAGACGGCCCGGAGGCGCAGCTCACGGAAGCTATGCGCTATGCGGCGCTGGGTCCGGGCAAGCGGCTGCGAACCTTCTTCGCCCTCGAGACCGGTCGGATGTTCGATCTGCCGGAGCGCTCGGTGTTGCGGGCCGCCTGCGCGCTGGAGTGCGTCCAGGCCTACAGCCTGATTCACGACGACCTGCCGTGCATGGACGACGACGACATGCGCCGCGGCCGACCGACCGTGCACCGGGCCTATGACGAGGCGACGGCGGTGCTGGCCGGCGACGCCCTGCAGACCGCGGCCTTTGAAATCCTGGCCCACCCCGACACCCATGCCGACGGAAACGTACGGGCCGAGCTGGTCATGAAGCTGGCCCAGGCCTCTGGCGCGCGCGGCATGGTCGGCGGCCAGATGATCGACATCCTGGGCGTGCGCGACGACCTGGGCGGGGTGGCGCGCATGCAGCGGCTGAAGACCGGCGCGCTGATCGCCTGCGCCTTCGAGCTGCCGCTGGTGCTGGCGCGGGCCAAGGATTCGGAGCGACACGCCCTGCTGGCCTTCGCCCACGACCTGGGCCTCGCCTACCAGATCGTCGACGACCTGCTGGACGCCGAGGGCGACGCGGCCACCCTGGGCAAGGCGGTCGGCAAGGACGCGGCGAAGGGCAAGGCCAACTTCGTCACCCTGCTGGGCGTGGACGCCGCACGTGAGCGCCTGACCTTGCTTTCCAGCCAGACCAAGGCGCATCTGGAGCCCTTCCGTGGCGCGGCTGAATTCCTGCGGGCCAGCGTCGATTTCGTGTTAGAGCGCCGCAACTAATGTCAGCACAGTCCAGTCCGCGTTAGCCAATGGCGCCCTCAACACCGCTCCTCGACACGATCTCCACGCCCGCCGAAACGCGGGAGCTCTCGATCGCCCAACTTCGTCAGTTGGCCGATGAACTGCGCGCGGAGACGATCGACGCCGTCTCGCAGACCGGCGGGCACCTGGGCGCGGGTCTGGGCGTGGTCGAACTGACCGTCGCCCTGCACCACGTCTATGAGACGCCGCGGGACATCCTGATCTGGGACGTCGGCCACCAGGCCTACCCGCACAAGATCCTCACCGGCCGGCGCGACCGCATCCGCACGCTGCGCCAGGGCGGCGGGCTCTCCGGATTCACCAAGCGCGCCGAGAGCGAATACGACCCGTTCGGCGCGGCGCACGCGGCGACCTCGATCTCTGCGGCCCTCGGGTTCGCGGCGGCCCGCGATCAGAAGGGCGACGACAACCGCGTCGTGGCGGTGATCGGCGACGGCTCGATGAGCGCCGGCATGGCCTACGAGGCGATGAACAACGCCTGCGAGACCACCAAGCAACTCACCGTCATCCTCAACGACAACGACATGTCGATCGCCCCGCCGGTCGGCGGGATGAGCGCCTACATGGCCAGGCTGGTCTCGGGCGGCGGCTACCGCTCGATCCGCAACCTCGGCAAGGCCGTCTCGAAAGCCTTCCCCAAGCCGCTGCAGGAAGCCGCTCGCAAGGCCGAGGAATACGCCCGCGGCATGGTCACCGGCGGCACGTTCTTTGAGGAGCTCGGCTTCTATTACGTCGGTCCGATCGACGGCCACGACATGGACGCGTTGGTCCACGTCCTGCAGAACGCCCGCGCCATCGTCGACAAGCCGGTGCTGGTCCACGTGGTGACGCACAAGGGCAAGGGCTACGCACCCGCCGAGGAAGCAGCCGACAAGCACCACGCGGTGGTGAAGTTCGACGTCGTTACCGGCCAACAGGCGAAGGGGCAGCCCGCGGCTCCCCACTACACCAAGGTGTTCGCCCAGGAGCTGATCAAGCGCGCCGAGCTGGATCCCGCGATCGTGGCCGTCACGGCGGCCATGCCCTCGGGCACAGGCCTCGACCTGTTCGGCGACCGATTCCCCGAGCGGATGTTCGACGTGGGCATCGCCGAGCAGCATGCCGTGACCTTCGCCGCCGGCATGGCCGCCGACGGCATGAAGCCGTTCGCGGCGATCTATTCGACCTTCCTGCAACGCGGTTACGACCAGGTGGTCCACGACGTTGCGATCCAGCGTCTGCCGGTGCGGTTCGCCATGGACCGGGCAGGACTGGTCGGCGCTGACGGGCCGACCCACGCGGGCTCCTTCGACATCGGTTTCATGGGCGCGCTGCCGGGCATGATCCTTATGGGTCCGGCCGACGAGGCCGAGCTCGCCCGGGCCATCGCCACCGCCGTCGAGATCGACGACCGGCCGAGCGCCTTCCGCTATCCGCGCGGCGAGGGCATGGGGGTCGAGATCCCCGCGCTGGCCGAGGCCTTTGAGATCGGCAAGGGCCGGATCGTGCGCGAAGGCACGGCGGTCGCGATCCTGTCGTTCGGGACGCGGCTGGGCGAGAGCCTGAAGGCGGCCGACATGCTGGCCGCCCGGGGCCTCTCGGCCACGGTGGCCGACGCCCGCTTCGCCAAGCCGCTGGACGTGGAGCTGGTGCTGCGGCTCGCCCGCGAGCACGAGGCGCTGATCACCGTCGAGGAAGGCTCGGTCGGCGGCTTCGGCAGCTTCGTCCTGCAAGCGCTGGCCGAGCACGGCGCCCTGGATCGCGGCCTCAAGGTCCGCAGCCTGGTGCTGCCCGACGTCTTCCAGGATCAGGACAAGCCCGACGTCATGTACGCCGAGGCCGGCCTCGACGCCGAGGGCCTCGTCCGGGGTGCGCTGGCGGCCCTGGGCATCAGCAACGCCACCGTCGCGGGACGCAGAGCCTAGCCCTACAGGCGGCGAGGAATGTCGCCGCCTGATCCGTCGGCGGTACGCCTCAGAAGGGCTGCACCTTCTCCACCACCGACTGACCCCAGGGGGTCTTCTGGACGCGGCTGATGTCGCCGCGGCCGCCGTAGCTGATCCGCGCTTCGGCGATCTGGGTGTGCTTGATGGTGTTGGCGGAGGTGATGTCCTCCGGCCGCACAACGCCCGACACGGTCAGCTGCCGCATTTCGGTGTTGGTGCGGACTTCCTGGGTGCCCTGGATCACCATGTTGCCGTTGGGCAGCACCGAAGTGACCACGGCGGCGATGGTGAGGCTGATCTTCTCGGCCCGGTTCACCGAGCCGTCGCCGGCGTTGGACGACGTGGCGTTGGTCTCGATCGCATTGGCCGGATCGAACGCGCCCGGCAGAATCTTCCCGAGCGAGGTTTCCAGGCCGAGGAAGTGCGGTACGCCCGACTTCATCCCCGACGTGCGCGAGCTCGAGGTCGAGTTGGAGGTCTTGGCGCTGTCGTCGATGTCGATCTGCACCGTGAGGATGTCGCCCACCTTGCCCGCGCGCTGGTCGATGAAGAAGGCCCGCGCGCCGGCGCGCCACAGCGAGTTGGCGCTGGCCGGCGTCGGCGTCTCGCGAGCCGAGGCGAGCACGACCTGGTCGCGGGGCACGAGCTGCGAGGGATAGCCCATCGGGGTCAGATTGGGGCCGTGCACGGCCTCTTCGACCGTGGAGCAGGCGCCGAGCGGGAGTAGGGCGACGAGGGCGAGGACACGCAAGCGCATGGGTTACTTCCTTCTCAGCGGGTGGCGTAGCGGGTGGAGGGGCCGGACTTCATCTGGTCGGCGGCCGGGCCGACGATCGCCTGGCCCGGGCCGGTGACCATGACCTGGATGATCTTCTTGGAGGTGAGGTTCTGGACGGCGAGGCTTTCGCCGACGCCGGCCGCGCCCATCGCCTTGCCCTGCAGGGCGAGCGAGATGCCGTCGGCCTCGAAGAGCACCGTGATGATGTCGCCGTTCTTGATGAC
>JBOHKZ010000150.1:0-11008 GCA_050729355.1 Phenylobacterium sp.
TACATAAGGTTGGCGTGGATACCTCCGAGGTGCTCGCGGCGGCGGGGACCAAGTGGAATTTCCTGAATTTCCGCCCAGGGCTGGTCGGAGGCCACTGCATCGGGGTCGATCCCTACTACCTGACCCACAAGGCCGAGGCGCTGGGCTACCATCCGGAGGTGATCCTGGCCGGCCGGCGGATCAACGACGGCATGGGCCCCTATGTCGCTCGCGAACTGGTCCGCGAACTGGCTGGCCGCGACGTCCCTGTGAAGGCCGCCCGCGTCCTGGTGATGGGGCTGGCGTTCAAGGAGAACTGCCCGGACCTGCGCAACACCCGCGTGATCGACATCGTCAGGGACCTGATCGACCAGGGCGCCGAGGTCGATGTCTGGGATCCCTGGATCGATGCGCAGGAGGCCCGGCATGAGTACGGCCTAGACCTGATCGGCCCACCGGCGATGGGCGCCTACGACGGCATCGTGCTTGCGGTTGCCCACCAGCAGTTCCTGGAGATGGGCGCAGACGCGGTGCGTGCGCTCGGCAAGCCGCGGTCGGTCCTGTTTGACGTCAAGAGCGTGCTGCCCAAGGAGGCCAGCGACCTTCGTCTCTGATCCCCTACGGGCGGTTCGGGTAGAGATCGTAGGTGCGGTTACCGACCACCAGCCGCTCGGTCTTGATCTCCAGCCGCGCGGGGTCGTTGTGGCGGTGTCCGCGGGCGGTGACCCGGGTCCCGACCGGAAGCGCCGATTTCTCGAGACCGGCGCGTTGAATCCCGGCGGGCGGGGCCAGCATGACGTCCCAGACGCCGTTGGCCGCCTTGACCTTGATCAGGCCGTGCGGCGCGCCGAGTTCGACCGACTGGACGACGCCGGTGACCTCCGACTCCTCGGTCTGATAGTCCGCCCAGCCGTGGTGGGCGGAGGCGGGGAGCGCGATCGCCAGGGCGCCGGCGAGGACCGCAAGGCTTGCGCGAAACCGTCGTGGATGCATCGAACCCTCCGGAAAGAGGTGAGCCTGCACGCGATGATGATCCTGCGTGGGCGGATTGGCCAGCGGCTCAACGCCGGCCGTAATAGTCCAGGTACCAGTCGACGAAGCGGCCGACGCCGACCTCGACAGGGGTGGAGGGCGTGTAGTCGAGGGCCGCCTTGGTCTCGGTCACGTCCGCCTCCGTGCGACTGACGTCGCCGGGCTGCATGGGCATCAGGTTGAGCTCGGCCTTGCGGCCCAGCTTCTCCTCCAGCACCTGGATGTAGCGCATGAGCTGGACCCTTTGGCCGTTGCCCAGGTTCAGCACGCGCCAGGGCGCGACGCCGCTGGTGGCGGGATCGGGGTGCTGCGGGTCCCAGGCGGGGTTGGTCGTGGCGGGCCGGTCGACGGCCGCCACCAGGCCCTCGACGATGTCGGCGACATAGGTGAAGTCTCGCTCCATCTCGCCCTGGCCGTAGACGTCGATCGGCCGGCCCGCGAGGATCGCCTCGGTGAACTTGAAGAGCGCCATGTCCGGGCGGCCCCACGGACCGTAGACGGTGAAGAAGCGGAAGCCCGTCGAGGGGAAGCCGAACAGGTGGGAGTAGCTGTGCGCCATCGCCTCGTTGGCGAGCTTGGTCGCCGCATAGAGCGTGATCGGGTGGTTGGCCCCGTTGTGGACGTTGAACGGCAGGTTGCCGTTGGCGCCGTAGACCGAACTCGTCGAGGCGTAGACGAGGTGCTTCGGCTGGGTGGCGCGGCAGCCTTCCAGGATGTTGAGGAAGCCCACGACGTTGGAGTCGACGTAGGTCGCCGGGCTTTCCAGGCTGTAGCGGACGCCGGCCTGGGCGGCGAGATTGACCACCGCCTGCGGCTTCACCTGTGCAAACAGCTCCGCCATGCCGTCGCGGTCGGCCAGGTCGAGCCTGGCGTGGCGATATCCTGCGTGGGTCTCGAGGATCGCCAGGCGGGCCGCCTTGAGGGCCGGGTCGTAGTAGGCGTTGAGATCGTCCAGGCCCACGACCTCGTCGCCGCGCTCCAGCAGGCGCAGCGCCAGATGGAAGCCGATGAAACCGGCTGAGCCCGTAACCAAGATCGCCATGCCGCCCAAGTCTCCCTACGTGCCTCTGACGGCTGTGCCACCCTTGGATCGGAACTTCAAACCCGGCTAGGGTCCGGCTCAAACAAGACTCAGGTTCCCGGGGGCGTAATGACCATCTCCAAACTGCTGGCGGCCGCCATCGCGGCGGCTGGATTCGTGACGCCGCAGGTCGCGGCGGCGCAGGCCAAGGCGCCGATCACCCACGAGTCGCTCTGGATGATGAAGCGGGTCGGCGCGCCGGTCGTCAGCCCCGACGGCAAGTGGGTGCTGTTCTCGGTGGTCGAGCCGTCCTACGAGGCGGACAAAGCCGCGAACGACCTCTGGCTCGTGCCGTCGGACGGCAGCGCGGCGCCGCGCCGGATCACCAACACCAAGGCCGGCGAGGGTGGCCCCGCCTGGTCGCCCGACAGCCGCAGCATCGCCTTCACCGCCAAGCGCGAAGGCGACGAGGCCGAGCAGGTCTACATCCTGGACATCGCCACGGGCGGCGAGGCGCGGCGCGTGACGAATCTTTCCACCGGCGCCTCGGACCCGCAGTGGCGGCCGGACGGCAAGGCGATCCTGTTTGAAAGCACGGTCTATCCCGGCGCGCTCGACGACGCCGCAAACAAGAAGATCGCGGCCGACCGCAAGGCGCTGAAATACAACGTCCGCGCCTATGACCATTTCCCGATCCGCTACTGGAACGAGTGGCTCGACGATAAGCAGCCGACGATCCTGGTGCAGGCGCTGGAGCCGGGCGCCGTGGCCAGGGACATCCTGTCGGGCACGAAGCTCGCCCAGACTTCGGGGTTCTCGGCGAGCGCGGGCGAAAACAACGTGCGTTCGCTGTCGCCGATCTGGAGCCCGGACGGGAAGGAGATCGTCTTCTCCGCGACCGTCGAGCGCTGGAACGCGGCCTATGCGAACGTGGCCTTCCGGCTCTATCGGATCGGCGCTGAGGGCGGCGAGCCCGCCGTGGTGACCACCGCGGGCGGCGACTATGACCAGGCGACGTTCAGCCCGGACGGCAAGGCGCTCTACTTCACGTTCGGGGGCCAGGATGACCAGGTCTACAATCTGCCGAAGCTGAGCAAGGTGGCCTGGCCGGCCGGCGGCGCGGCCAGCGTGGTCGCCAAGGACTTCGACCGCGAGCCCGCGAAGTTCGCGATCACCCCGGACAGCAAGACCATCTACCTGCTGGCGCCCGAGGCTTCGAAGGAGAACCTCTACCGGGTCGCCGCGGAGGGCGGGAAGCCGACGCTGGTCATCGAGCCCAAGACGGGCGGCTACACCAACCTCGCGATCCCGGAGAAGGCCGCCAAGCCGATCCTGATCGGGTCCTGGGGCAACTCCGTCAGTCCGGCGGAGATCGTGCGGATCGACCCGGCGGCGAAGTCGCACGTCAACCTGACCCAGATCGACACCGCGGCGGCCGCGGCCATCGACTGGGCTCCGCCGCAGCACTTCTGGTTCACCAGCGCCAAGGGCCGTCAGATCCACAGCATGGTGGTGACCCCGCCCAACTTCGACCCGGCGAAGAAGTACCCGATGCTGGTGCTGATCCACGGGGGTCCGGCGAGCACCAATCCCGATCAGATCGGCCTGCGCTGGAACTACCATCTGCTGGCCGCCCCCGGATACGTGGTGGTGATGACCGACTACACTGGGTCAACCAGTTACGGGGAGAAGTTCGCGCAGAACATCAAGCTCGATCCCCTGAAAACGCCCGGCGACGAGATCAACCAGGCGGCGGATGAGGCCATCAAGCGTTATCCGTTCATCGACGGGAGCCGTGTCTGCGCCGGCGGCGCGAGCTACGGCGGGCACCTGAGCAACTGGCTGGAGGCCACGACCACTCGCTACAAGTGCCTGGTCAGTCACGCCGGCGAAGTGGACCTGCAGAC
The DNA here is from genome assembly GCA_050729355.1 of Phenylobacterium sp. Taxonomy (GTDB): domain Bacteria; phylum Pseudomonadota; class Alphaproteobacteria; order Caulobacterales; family Caulobacteraceae; genus Phenylobacterium. The sequence continues at coordinate 3,940 of JBOHKZ010000150.1, forward strand.
GCAATGGGGGACCAGCGACGGCATCTATGGCCGCGAGGTCACCAACGGCGGCCCGCCGTGGGAAGGCAACCCGATCTGGCGCGTGCAGAGCCCGATCACCTACGCCAAGGACTGGAAGACCCCGATGCTGCTGACCATCGGCGAGCGCGACTTCCGCGTGCCGATCAACAACACTCTGGAGAACTGGGCCACGCTGCAGCGGATGAAGGTGCCGAGCCGGCTTCTGGTGTTCCCCGACGCCTGGCACTGGATCACCAAACCGGAGGACAGCCGCTACTTCTACGGCGAGGTGCAGGCCTGGCTGGGCCACTACCTGAAGGGCGAACCGGGCGGCGCTGCACCCGCTCCCGGGCGCTGATCCAATCAAACTTTTATGCGTTGATTGACCGCGGATAGAGGTTGCAGTGGCCCGTAGTATGCAGACGGTGTTTCTGTAATTAAGACGTTGTTCGATTTTGGATCGCGCGCGGGCCGCGCGATTCGCACGATCAATGGGGCAGGGAGTTTTCTGTATGACCCAACGCATCGTCCCGGGGCTGGAACCCGCGCCGACGAAACACGCGAAGCTCGTTCAGTGGGTTCGCGAGATCGTCGAGCTGGCGGAGCCGGACCGGGTGCGCTGGTGCGACGGATCGCAGGCCGAGTGGGATCAGCTGACGCAGGAGCTGGTCGACGCCGGCACGCTGAAACGGCTCAATCCCGCCAAACGCCCGAATTCGTTCTACGCCGCCTCCGATCCGCGCGATGTGGCGCGTGTGGAGAGCCGCACCTTCATCTGCTCGGAGAACCCTGAGGACGCCGGCCCGACCAACAACTGGCTCGACCCGGTTGAGATGCGCGCCGACCTGAAGGACCTGTTCAAGGGCTGCATGCGCGGCCGCACGCTCTATGTCGTGCCGTTCTGCATGGGGCCGATCGGCTCGAAGATCAGCGCCATCGGCGTGGAGATCACCGACAGCGCCTATGTCGCCGTATCCATGCGGATCATGACGCGGATGGGCCAGGCCGCCCTCGACCAACTCGGCGAGGACGGCTTTTTCGTACCGGCGATCCACTCGGTTGGCATGCCGCTGGTCGACGGCCAGGCCGACGTCGCCTGGCCCTGCAACGAAATCAAATACATCGTCCATTTCCCGGAAAGCCGGGAGATCTGGTCCTACGGCTCGGGCTACGGCGGCAACGCGCTGCTGGGGAAGAAGTGCTTTGCGCTGCGCATCGCCTCGGTGATGGCGCGCGACGAAGGCTGGCTCGCCGAGCACATGCTGATCCTGAAGCTCACCTCGCCGGAGGGCGCGACGCACTTCATCTCGGCGGCGTTCCCGAGCGCCTGCGGCAAGACCAACATGGCGATGCTGCAGCCGACGCTGGCCGGCTGGAAGGCCGAGACGATCGGCGACGACATCTGCTGGATGCGCTTCGGCGACGACGGCCGGCTCTATGCGATCAACCCGGAAGCCGGCTTCTTCGGCGTCGCGCCGGGCACCGGCGTCGAGACCAACAAGAACGCGATCGACGCCCTGCACGCCAACTGCATCTTCACCAATGTCGCGCTGACCGACGACGGAGACGTATGGTGGGAAGGCCTGACGCCTAAGGCGCCGGCGCACCTTACCGATTGGCAGGGCAAGAGCTGGACGCCGGAAAGCGCCACCCCCGCCGCTCACCCGAACGCGCGCTTCACCGTGCCGGCCGACCAGTGCCCGGTGGTGGCCAGCGAGTGGGAAGACCCCGCCGGCGTACCGATCTCGGCCATCCTGTTCGGCGGACGCCGGGCCTCGGCGGTGCCGCTGGTCAACGAGGCCCGCGACTGGGCCCACGGCGTGTTCATGGCCTCCAACGTGGCCTCGGAAGGCACGGCGGCGGCGGAGAACGCCATCGGCGAGCTGCGTCGCGACCCGTTCGCGATGCTGCCGTTCTGCGGCTACAACATGGGCGACTACTTCGGCCACTGGTTGGACGTGGGCGCCAAGGCCGACCCGGCGAAGCTGCCGCGCATCTATTTCGTCAACTGGTTCCGCAAGGACGAGAAGGGCAAGTTTGTCTGGCCGGGCTTCGGCGACAACAGCCGCGTCCTGAAGTGGATCGTCGACCGTCTGGAAGGGCGCGCCGAGGCGGTGGACACGCCGATCGGACGCCTGCCGGCGCCGGGCAGCCTGGACGTGACGGGGCTTGGCCTCACGGACGCCCAGCTCAACCTGCTGCTGAGCGTGGACGTCGACATCTGGCGCCAGGAGGCGGCTCTGATCCCGCCCTTCTACGAGAAGTTCGGGGACCGCACGCCGGCCGCGCTGTGGGCTGAATACGAAGGGCTGGTGCAGCGCCTGAATGCGCCGGCTCACAAGCCCGCGATGGCCGCTGCCGAATAGCCGAAAAGAATATCGCCGGGGGGCAAGCAAAGGGGCCGCGGTTCACACCGCGGCCCTTTTCAGTTCTGCACTGTGACGAAGGGTCAGCCCGCCGAGACGACCCGCAGGTTGGGGCCGGTTCCGGTGCGCTCGCCGCGCACCTGGGCCACCAGCTCGAAGAGGGCGGGGCGGACGGCTTCCACGTCGCCGCGGGACGCCAGCGCCTCCAGATCGGCGATGTGCGAGGCGTTGATCCGCACGGAAGCGTTCGACACCACCTCCAGCACCTTGGGCGCGCAGGGCAGGGACCGCTCCGTCTCGTCCAGCAAGGCCTCAGTGAGCTTTTCGCCGGGACGCAGGCCGGTGATCTCGATCTCGATCTCCTTGCCGGGATTGCGGCCGGAAAGGGCGATCATCTGGCGGGCGAGATCCATGATCCGCACGGGCTCGCCCATTTCCAGCAGGAAGAGGCGCGCCTCGTGGCCTTCGCCCTCCGCCGACGTGGCGGTGGCGTGCAGGACGAGCTGGCTGGCCTCCGGGATGGTCATGAAGAAGCGTTCCATGTCCGGATGGGTCACGGTAACCGGACCGCCGCGCTCGATCTGCGACTTGAAGATCGGCACCACCGAGCCCGCCGAGCCCAGCACGTTGCCGAACCGCACGGCGGAGAACCGCGTGCCCTTGCCCAGCGTCTGTTGGCCCTGGATGACCGACTCCGCCAGGCGCTTGGTGGCGCCCATGACGTTGGTCGGATCGACGGCTTTGTCGGTGGAGATCAGCACCATCTGGCCGGCGTTGCAGGCCTTGGAGGCCTCGGCGACGTTCCAGGTGCCGATTACGTTGGTCAGGACGCCCTCGCAGGGGTGACGTTCGACCATCGAGACATGCTTCAGGGCCGCGGCGTGGAACACCAGGTCAGGATGCTCGATCGCGAAGGCGCGGGTCACGCGGGCGGTGTTCGCCACGTCACAGAGGACGGCCTTGCGGGAGACGTGCGGGAAGGTCTCGTGCATCTCGCGCTCGATCTCGAAGAGCGCCGTCTCCGAGAAATCCAGCAGGGTGAGGTGCGCGCAGTTGAACGAAGCGACCTGGCGGCAGAGTTCGGCGCCGATCGAGCCGCCGGCCCCGGTGATCAGGACGCGGCGGCCGCGGATCAGGTTGCCGATGGCGTTGCGGTCGAGTTCGATGGGCTCGCGCGCCAGCAGTTCCTCGATGTTGATCTCGCGCATCGGCAGCAGGGTGACGCCGTCATGCTGGGCGAGTTCGACGATGGAGGGCAGGCGCAGCAGCCGGATGCCGTCGGTCTTCAGTCGGCCCAGCTGGTCGGCGGTGAGGCCCTTCAGGCGGCCGGGCTCCTCGAGGAACAAGATAGCGCGCGGATAGCGGTTCCAGCGGCGCAGGTCGGCCAGGGCGGCGTCGAGGTTCTCGAGGCTCTCGATGATGCAGACGCCGCGCACCTGCTGGCCCACGTCGCGGGCGTCCATGCCGATGATGCCGACCGGCGAATAGGTGCGGTCATGGCTGCGGGCGACATCGCGCAGGTAGGTGTCGGCGGCGGAGGTCGGGCCGATCAGCAGCAGAGACGGCTGCTGGGTGACACGGTCGCCGATGCTCTTGAGCGGCGAGAAGCTCTCAAGCGCCCGCTCATGCAGGGCGCGGCGGAGGATCCGCACGCCCATGGTGAACACCATCTGGAACATCGGCGCCATGAACAGCGTGGCGCGCGGCAGGCCGCGGGCGCGGTCGAGGACGAAGACCCAGAGAAGGAAGACGCCGACCGTCAGGATGGCGATCCGCACCAGCACCAGGACGTCGGGAATGGAGGCGTAGCGCCAGGGCGACAGCTCCCGGCGGAACAGCATGGTGAGGCCGCCGGCCAGAGCCGCGTAGAGCACGACCAGCTGGCCGAAGCTGAGCGAGGATTCGCCAACCGTGCCGAGGCCGGGCCCGTGAACTGGTGAAATCAGGAAGGCGAGAGCGAAAGCGGCGGCGGCCAGCAGCACATCGGCGACGATGGTCTGGGCTCGAAACGCCATCCGCTCCATGGGCCGCACTCCGTTCCGTCTGCGATTCGTCAACATAAGCCCGGGGGTGCGACCGTCTACTGAAAGCGACGGGCGCAGGATGGAGAACCCGTCAGCGAAGCCCTCGTTGCGTCGAGTGCGCGTAGACGGGGCGCCGGGACCTTAGAAAGTGGCGCCTCCGGGTGCAAACGGAAAAGCCGCCGCAACCATGCGGCGGCTTCCCAAACAAGTGGTAAATCCGCGGCTAGAACGTAGCTTTCACGCCGATTACGACGCGGCTGTCGTAAATCTTGCCGAAGCTGTGCTCATCGGTGTCCCAGTAGCGCAGGTCGAAACCGATGTGGTCGGTGAGCGCGAAGCCTATGCCGGCATTCCAGGTGGTGTAATCGGCCGAGCCCTTGACCTGCTGGTGGCCGAGCGCGCCGCTGACGGAGAACTTGGAATTCGGGATCGGCAGCGCCGCGTTGACTTCGTAGTAGGTGGCGTCGCCGGTCTTGCCGAAGAACTCCGGCGAGTAGAAGACCGCCGCGCCCAGGGTCGCCGGACCGGCCGGGATCGAGGCGGCCGCCTTGAACTCCCAGTAGTCCTCGTTGCTGTGCGAGGGCTGGTCGATATAGCCGTAATAGATGACGCCGAGGTCGAAGGTGACCGCTCCGACCACCGGCTTGATGCCGCCGTAGAGGTCGAACTCCGCGTTCGTGCCGTTGTTGAAGTCGACATTGGACACCCACACGCCGGCGTAGCCGAGGGAGCCGATGGTGGCGTCGATGCCGCCGAACACCGAGGGGTCCTCGTCGGTCTGGCTGATGCCGCGGAAGACGTAGTCGCTGTTCGCGCCGATGTTGAACGCCAGCTTGAAGGGCGGCGCGTCCTCGGCGTGGGCTGCGCTGCCGATGGCGAGCGTCGCCGCCGCGGCCAGCAGCGAGAGTTTCAGAACTTTCATTGATCTATCCCCTTGATCCCGGCCTGCGCGTCCGGGTTGACCGGATCCGACCGTGCACGGCCATCCTCGCGGGCCGTGGGCGCAGATCAATCTAGGGGGATAGCCTTGAGCTTAGCTTACGGGGGCTGATGGATTGTTGGGCGCCCGATGAAAGCGGCGCCCTTATTTCGGGCGCCGACTCGCCGATCAGCGCGCCACCAGCGGTGCGAAGCCCAGGTGCGAGCCCGCGTCGATCAGCAGAGTCTCTCCAGTGACGTGGCGAGAGGCGCGAGAGGCGAGGAACACCGTCGAGGCGGCGATGTCTTCGGGCGTCGAGGCGGCCTGCAGCGGCGTGCCGGCTGCGGCGTTGGCGCGGATCCGGTCGACGGCGGTTTCAGGCAGGCCCTTGCCGAACCAGGGGGTGTCGATGAAGCCCGGGCAGACGGCGTTGACGCGGATCTTCGGCGCGAGCGCGCGGGCCAGCGACAGGGTCATGGTGGTCAGCGCGCCCTTGGAGGCGGCGTAGGGCACCGATGAGCCGATGCCGGTGACGCCGGCGATCGAGGCGGTGTTGACGACGGCGCCCGGCTGCGGCGCGGCCTCCAGCAGTGCGCGGCACGCCCGGACCATCTGGAAGGCGCCGACGACGTTCACGGCGTAGAGGTCGAGGAAATCCTGGCCCGAGACCGCGTCCATGTCGGCGTGGCCCGCGAAGCGAGTGACGCCGGCATTGTTGAAGAGCGCGTCGATACGGCCGAACGGCTCGGCGGCCTTGGCGATCTTGCGGCAGTCGTCGTCGGAGGCCACGTCGCCCTGGACCAGCACGGCCTTCGCGCCTTCGGCTTCGACGAGCTTGCCGGTTTCCTCGGCCTCGGCGGCGCTGCGGGCATAGTTGATCACCACGGCGTTCGCCCCGCGCTGGGCGCACTCCACGGCGATCGCACGGCCGAGCCCGGTCGAGGCGCCGGTCACCACCACAACGAAGTCTTCCAGATCCTTGCCGGCCATGCCCGCCTCCCTGCTGCTTGCGTCTCTACTAGCCGTCGGCGTCGCGGCTGTCTCGGTTGCGGCTGGGACGTCTTAGGGGCTAAAGCCGCGCCCATGGACGAGACCCACCTGACCCAGCTCGGCCGCGAGGTGCGCGGCTTTGCAAATCCGGACGAGGCCGTGCTTGAGCGCGTGCCCAATCCGCAGTCTGACACCCTGTTTCTTGCGCGGTTCACGGCGCCGGAATTCACGTCGCTCTGCCCGGTGACGGGCCAGCCCGATTTCGCCCACCTGGTGATCGACTACGCGCCGGCAGCGTGGCTGATCGAGTCCAAGTCGCTGAAGCTCTATCTGGGCTCATTCCGCGATCATGGGGCTTTCCACGAGGACTGCACCGTCGCCATCGGCCGGCGCATCGTTGAGACCGCGGCCCCGCGCTGGTTGCGCATCGGCGGCTACTGGTTTCCGCGCGGCGGGATCCCGATCGACGTCTTCTGGCAGAGCGGCCCGCCACCGGAAGGCCTCTGGCTGCCCGATCAGGGCGTTGCGCCGTATCGCGGCCGCGGTTGAGCGGATGTCGGGCGGCGCCCAAGAGTCGTCGGCCGCGCCAAACGCCATGAATATTGGAAGGATTGGCCCCGAGATTGTATCGAAAGCGGTGCGTTAACCTCTAGAATCCTAATTTGTTGGCTGAGCACTGACGAATTGTATTTCTCCTCTGGAGGGAAAAGCGCCCGCTGCTGGGCGAACAGCGCTTCTGGGCTTTCCAAAATGATGAATGAGGCCTATAA
>JBOHKZ010000151.1:0-5669 GCA_050729355.1 Phenylobacterium sp.
GGTGGTGGCCGACGCCCTGGCCAAGAGCGCGGCGCTCGCCAGCGACGAGCGCCAGGTCGCCGAAGTGTTCGACACCATCGAGCCCTGGGCCAACGACCTCGCCCGCAAGGGCCGCCGCTCGGGCGGCCGCCGCGGCATGATCCGTCTGATCGGCTCGTCCCTGCTGGTCGAGCATCGGGTCAGCGGCCGCGTGGCGGCCGGCGAGAAGCCCGACCTCCTGTGGGATCGCCCGGACCTCGAGCGGCTCTATGCCCGGCTCGCGGCTGAGTACGAGCTCTACGAACGCGCCGAGACGCTGAACCGCAAGCTGAGCCTGATAGGTCAGACCGCGCGCCTGCTCACCGAACTTATCGACACCGAACGATCGCAACGCATGGAGCTGGCGATCGTCGTGCTGATCGTGGGCGAGATCGGCCTCACTTTGCTCCAGATGGCGCGCGCGTTGGCGCATTAGCCCCGGCGTACTTTTCCCCGAAGAAGTCGCCCGCATTCCAGGTCGGCCGCTTGGCCATGTCGGTGAGCTCGCGGGTGATCTCGTAGTTGATGCGGGCGAACTTCGCGCCAGCCACATAGTCGATGGGCTGGGAAAGGTCGTCGCAGGGCTTGTGATAGCAATTGGCCAGGAAGCTGCGGAACGCCTTCTCGCCGCCGTTCGCGAAGCCGGTCATCAGGAAGACCGCCGGCACGCCCACCTCGACGAACCGATAGTGGTCTGAGCGGGTGAAGAGCCCCTCCTCCGGCATGGGATCGCCGGAGAGCTTCAGCCCGACCCGTTCGGCCGCGCGGCGCACCGCCGGCCCGATGCCGGACCGGTCGGCCCCGAACGCCACCACGTCGGTGAAGTCGTAGGTCAGCACCGGCATGTCGATGTCGACGTCGCCGGCGATGTTCTTCAGCGGCACGGTCGGGTTGCGGGCGAAGTATTCGGCGCCCAGCAGCCCCTTCTCCTCACCGGTGACCGTCAGGAACATGATCGAGCGCCGCGGACGCTTCCTGGCCTCGGTGAAGGCGCGGGCGACCTCCAGCGTGGTGGCGACGCCGGCGGCGTTGTCGAGCGCGCCGTTGTTGATGCTGTCGCCCTTCACCGGCTTGGTGATGCCGATGTGGTCGAGGTGGGCGGAGAGCACGATCACCTCGTCCTTCAGCTTGGGATCGGAGCCCGGCAGGATGGCGATGACGTTGCGGCTCTCGACCAGCTTGGTCTCGCTGGAGATCTTGACGTCCACCGTACCGGGCAGCGCGAAGCGCGGCGGCGCGCCGGTGGCGTCGACCGCGGCGATCACCTGGTCATAGGTCGTGGGGGCGTTGGCGAAGAGCTTGGTCGCGCCCTTGACGCTGAGGCCCGCAAGACCGGGCACGTCCGGCGCCGCGTCGAACGGGCGCCCGTCGGGGCCTCGCCAGGTCATGCCCCAGGTGTCCCAGGTGCGCAGGCCCTGGTCGAAGGGACGCAGCTTTTCGCCCAGCGGCGTCTCCAGCGAGATGAAGCCGATGGCGCCATGCTTGCCGGCCTCGCGCCGCTTGGTCCGGCCGTTGGCGTAGTAGGCGCGCTCCTCGGTCTGCAGACCGCCTGGGGCGCCGGAGAGCGCGACCACGATCTTGCCCTTCACGTCCAGCCCCCGGTAGTCGTCGCGCCCGTGCTCGGGGGCCACGACGCCATAGCCGACGAAGACCATCGGAGCCGAGACCCGCGTCTCGCCCGCGACTGGCGTGCGGCCGGGGAAATAGTCCTCGCCGAACACCAGGGCGACATCGCCGCCCGGACCCTTGACCACGACGGCGCCCTTGTCGGTCGGGCGGCTGGCCCAGAGCGGCACTTTCTGGAAGTAGGTCCCGTTGTCGCCGGCCGGCGTCAGGCCGAGCTGGCGGAACTGCGACGCCACATATTCAGCTGCGATATCGAAGCCCGGCGAACCGGAGTCCCGCCCTTCCAGGAGGTCCGAGGCCAGGAAAGTCATGTGCGCCTTCATGTGCTCGGCGGAGCGGGCGACGTCGGCCTTCACCGGCGGCGCGCCCATCGCGGACGACGCGAGCAAGGCGCAGGCCGCGACGGACGCGGCCATGACTTTTGACGGACTCATAAAAAACTCCCCGGACTAGGCCGGGGAGTCTTTAGAGACCGTCCGTTTGCTGAGCCAGCGCTTTAGCTGTCCAGGAAGCTGCGGAGTTTGCGGCTGCGGCTCGGGTGCTTCAGCTTGCGAAGCGCCTTGGCCTCGATCTGGCGGATCCGTTCGCGGGTGACGCTGAACTGCTGTCCAACTTCCTCGAGCGTGTGGTCGGTGTTCATGCCAATGCCGAAGCGCATGCGCAGCACGCGTTCCTCACGAGGCGTCAGCGAGGCGAGCACGCGGGTGGTGGTTTCCCGCAGGTTCGACTGGATCGCCGCGTCGATGGGCAGCACCGCGTTCTTGTCCTCGATGAAGTCGCCCAGGTGGCTGTCTTCCTCGTCGCCGATCGGCGTCTCGAGGCTGATCGGCTCCTTGGCGATCTTCAGGACCTTGCGGACCTTTTCCAGCGGCATGGCCAGCTTTTCGGCCAGTTCTTCCGGGGTCGGCTCGCGGCCGATCTCGTGCAGCATCTGGCGGCTGGTGCGGACGATCTTGTTGATCGTCTCGATCATGTGCACCGGGATACGGATCGTGCGGGCCTGGTCGGCGATCGAGCGGGTGATCGCCTGCCGGATCCACCAGGTGGCGTAGGTCGAGAACTTGTAGCCGCGGCGGTATTCGAACTTATCGACCGCCTTCATCAGGCCGATGTTGCCTTCCTGAATGAGATCAAGGAACTGCAGGCCGCGGTTGGTGTATTTCTTGGCGATCGAGATCACCAGGCGAAGGTTGGCCTCGACCATTTCCTTCTTGGCCTGGCGGGCCTCGCGCTCGCCCTTCTGCACGGTCTGGACGATGCGGCGGTAGTCGTCGATCGGCACGCCGGTCTCTTGCGCCAACGCGGCCACTTCGTGACGGATGTCGCTGATCTGGCCCGCGTCGTTCTCCGCGAACTTGGTCCAGCGCACGCCCAGCGCCTTCACCTGGTCGGACCAGTCGGGGCGCATTTCCGAGCCGAAGTAGGCCTTCAGGAACTCGCCGCGGCTGATGCCGTAGCTGTCGGCCAGGCGCAGCAGGCGGCCTTCAAGGCCCATCAGGCGCTTGTTGATCGCATAGAGCTGCTCGACGAGCGCCTCGATGCGGTTATTGTTCAACTTCAGCGTCTTCAGGTGCTGCACGATGGTCAGCGTCGCGGCCGCATAGGCCTTGCGGTCAGCGTCGGACAGGTCGGCGCCCTTCAGGCGCTGGACGACCAGCTTTTCCTGCAGCAGGCGGAAGCTTTCGAACTCCAGGGCGATGGCGTCGAGCGTCGCCATGACGCCCTCGCGCAGTTCGCCTTCCATCGCGCTGATGGTCGGGCCTGCGCCGTCGTCGAAGTCGTCGTCGTCGTCGCCCTCGGCCTTGGCGATCGCCTCGCCGTCCTCGTTGACCTCGGCGGCCTCTTCAGGCTCGGCCTCGGCGGGCTGGCTGGCGGCCAGTTCCTCGGCGGCAGCGGCGTTGACGCCGCCGTAGGTCTGTTCGAGGTCGATGACTTCGCGCAGCAGGATCCGGCCGGAACCGAGTTCCTCGCGCCAGACCATGATGGCTTCGAAGGTGAGCGCGCTTTCGCACAGGCCGCGGATCATGGTGTCGCGGCCGGCTTCGATACGCTTGGCGATGGCGATTTCGCCTTCGCGGGACAGCAGCTCGACCGAGCCCATCTCGCGCAGGTACATGCGCACGGGATCGTCGGTGCGGTCGTAAGCGGCTTCCTTGGTGGTCTCGACGACCGCGGATTCCTCACGGACCGCGACCTCGCCGCCGCCCTCGGCGTCTTCTTCCGCCTCGACGACGTTGACGCCCATCTCGCTGAGCATCGCCAAGGTGTCCTCGATCGCCTCGGAGGTGACCTCCTCGGACGGCAGGACCTTGTTGAGCTCGTCCATCGTGACGTAGCCGCGTGCCTTGGCCTGCTTGATGAACTTCTTGACCGCGGCGTCCGTCAGGTCGAGCAGCGGACCGTCGCCGCCCGTGGTTTCTGGCGTCTCTGCTTCGGCGGTAGTGGTGCTCATCGAATTCTCCGAAACGGCTGCCGCGCCTCATGCAAGGCCCGGGCCGGAAATGGTTCATGCGGATCGAATTTTGAGGGGCCGCGTCATTACGACCCGTCGTCCGCCCAAATCGTTCCCATTTTGATCGCGCAAGTCAGTGTGACGCGCGCTGCTTCCCAACGACCCGACCCGCCACGCACGAACGACCGCGCGGGAAAACCCCGGCGGGCTCGGTGGCGTCGTCCGGCGTCGTCACCAAATTGGCGACGAAGAGGCGCGACCACTGGGATCACCGCACATCGAGGGAGACATCAGTATCTCTGACGAGGGGCGCGCCCGAATTTCGCGACGGCCCAAAATGATGTCTGTCAACAGCGCGCTAAATCCGCACGAGGCCAGATGGCGTCGAAGGCCGCCTCTGTCAAGTGTGACGGGTTTCAACAAACGCCGATCGCCCGACGAAGTTCATCCTCACGCGGGCCCAAAAACCTAGGTCCTTGTTATGGCGGGCCAATTTGTCGCAGGGTCAAAATCCGACAAAAGCACCCTCGGGCGCCGGGGATCGACCCGTCACTCCGCCGTTCCGACTCGCACCGGCCGCCGCATCAGGCCTGACATCGCCGCCCGCAATCGCGCCGGCGCCAGGGGCTTGCGCAGCACGGGGAGGCCGCTCGCGGCGGCTTCGCGCAAGGTCTCCGCCGAGGCGTCCGCGGTGACCAGCATGGCGGGTACGCCGCGTCCGAACTCCTCGCGTAGGACGCGGATCGCCTCGCAGCCGCTACCGCCGTCGCCCGTCTGGCCGTCGCAGATGATCAGGTCCGGCCCCGCCTGCTTCTCGAGCGTCGCGACCGCCTCGCCTTCGTGGGCGACGGCCAGCACGCGATATCCCCAACCCTGCAGCAACTCGCTCATGGCGTGGCGGACATCGCTGTCCAGGTCGACCACCAGGATCAGGCCGGACCGGGGACCGAGGTCGCTCGCCGCTTCCGCCTCCAGCGCCCATTCCGCCGGGTCCTGCCCCTGCGCCTCGAGAAGCGCGGCGAGCCGGTCGTCGAGGCCCGCAACCACGCGCTCCATGTGGTCGATGAGTTCGACGGTGCGGCCCGGCAGGCGCTGGCTGCGCAGCGCCCCCACGAGGAGGCCCAGCGTGTGGGCCGGCTGGCGCAACGCCTCGCCGGCTGAAGCGATGAACCGCGACGTCTCCTGGTCAGCCTCGTCAGCCCGGGCCTTCTGGCCGATGACATCGCGGACCATGTGGGCGTTCTCGATGCGCAGGCGCACCGCCTGGACGAGGCTGGCGTTGTAGCGGCGCGCCAGGATCACCACCGTCGGCGCCCAGGCCAGCAGCAGGAGAGCGCCGAGGATGTGCAGGGCGTCGCCTTGCGCGGCGAACCACGCGACCGGCGGCGCAAAGGCCCCGGCGAACAGGGCGTAGAAGGCCGGCAGATAGGATGCGACGCCGGAAATCGCCCCGTAGACGATCGCGACCAGCACGACCAACACCAGCAACTGCAGTTCGAGGCGGCCCGGGACCAGCAGCCACAAGCTGCCGACGCCCCACACCGCTCCGCCCAGCAGCGCCACGGCAGTGAAG
>JBOHKZ010000152.1:0-4995 GCA_050729355.1 Phenylobacterium sp.
GGCTCCGCCTGAGCGGCAGTCGCAGCCGCTCCGAGAATCCCCGCCAGCCAGAGCCTCATCCGTCTCGCCTCCCCGGCGCGCCATACAGGAACCGCGCATAGCCGAGCTCGGCGGCGTTCTTCGTCAACTCGATATTGACCCAGGCGACGACATCCCCGAACGGCCGCCCCCGGAAAGGCCACCGCGTCCGCTCGGGCGAGCGCAGGTCCTCGTCGTTCATCGCCTCAAGCTCGGCCCGCCAGCGCCCGTGCAAGTCCGCCAGCCAGGCGCGGACCCCGTCGGCGTCGCCAGGCCAGATCACCTCGTCACGCGACAGCTCGGCGGGGCCGAACGAATGGTCCAGCGCCATCGACCACCAAAGCCCCATGTGCCAGGTCAACCAGCCGATGCTGGGCGGCCCCATGTCGTAGCTCTCGCGGGTCGGCCAGTCGGCCACCCAGCTTCCATGCGCCTGGTGCAGGTGCAGGCCCGCGCTGGCCGGACGCCAGAGGCATTCCTCGGTGGTGAGGCTGTCCAGATGATGGCTGGCCAGCTTCCAGGCGATGTCGAGCTGGCGGATCAGGTAGCCGCAGTTTTCATGGGTCATCGCGAGCTCACCAGCGGGGCGTCCACTCGCCCCCAGATCGGTATTTCGGCCGCCACGTGCCCACTCCACGGAATGCAGTCACGACCGACCATCCAGCCGTTCACAGCCGCTTCTTCGCGAATGCCCGACCAGACGCCGTTTTTAGATACTTCTCGAAGGCGACTGCCTGCACGTGATCGCTGAATCCCAAGTAGGTTTTCACGCTCCATGGCATGTACTTGGAGGTGTGGCTGACTTGCCCAGAGTTGTGGCGTTGAAGTCGGGACTTGAGGTCGCCGGTGACCCCGACGTAGTGGCAGTTGGCATCGGCAATGCTCTGCAGGATGTAGACGTATTTCATGCCCGAGCCACCCCCGCCGTCGTCCTAAGTCTCAAAAGCCCGCCTTCGCTCCGCTACGGCGCGGCAGCCTTCGCTCAGGATGGCATGCCGAGCCGAAGCGCCGCGAGGTGCGAAGGCTGGTGGGCGGCGAGGGGTTCGAACCCCCGACCCTCTCGGTGTAAACGAGATGCTCTGACCAGCTGAGCTAGCCGCCCGCGCCGGTGGTTCTAGAACAACTGACCACAACAAGCCTAGGCCGGTTGCGGCGCGCTGCGTCCGACGGTGTTCTCGTGGCTGAGCAGCTTGGCGAAGAACCGGCCGACAATCAGGAAGACGACACCCGCCCCGAAGGCGATGGCGGCGTGCATCAGCCAGAAGTTGGTGGCCGGCATCTTTTCGAGCAGCGTCCCGAGAAGGCCGACGGTCTGGTTACCGGCGAAGAGGTGCAGGTAGTAGATCCCGATGATGGTCGACGCCATCGCCTTGGGCGCCGCCCGCGCATAAAGCGCCAGCGACACCGGCAGCATGTTCGCGAAGGCGATGCTGTTCAGCACGTGGAAGGCCACGCACCACAGGATGTTGACCTTGTCGCCGGTCGCCGCGGCGATCGCCGAACCGGCCGCCAGGCAGAGCACCCCCGTGACTGAGATGAACGCCCCGATGGTCAGCTTGCCGATCTCGTCTGGCTCCCTGAACCGCGTCGCCCAGACCCGCCAGAACACGACCATCCCGGCGAGGAATGTCACCGACACGATGCTGTCGAGGGTGATCAGCCAGGTCGTGGGCAGCTTGTGGCCCATGAAATCGAGGTTCACCGCCCGGTCGGCCCAGACCAGGTAGGCGTTGAAGATCTGCTGGTTGCAGAGCACCGAGGCGGCCAGCACCGGCAACAGCAGGATGAGCAGGGCGACGGTGCGCCCCTCGCCCGCCTGCAGCTTCGGCCGCGGCGCGTCTGTGGATTTCCGGAGCGGCGGATCGGGCGGAAGCAGCTTGCGGCCCGAGAGATAGATCGCCAGCGAGATCAGCATGCCGACGCCGGCGACTCCGAAGCCCCAGTGCCAACCCACTTCCTCTCCGAGCGTCCCGGCGATCAGCGGCGCGGCGATGACGCCGGCGTTGATGCCCAGGTAGAATACCTGGAAGGCGTCCGCGCGCCGCAGGTCGTGCTCGCCGTAAAGCGCGCCGACCTGGCTGGCGATGTTGCCCTTGAAGCAGCCCGTGCCGAGCACCAGGCACAGGAGCGCCAGCAGGAAGGACTGGTCGAAGGCCATCAGGAAGTGGCCGGCCGCCATCAGGAGGGCGCCAACGACGATGGTCTTGGTCTTGCCGAGCAGCCTGTCCGCGATGATCCCCCCCAGGATCGGCGTCAGATAGACCAGGCTCGTATAGAGGCCGAAGATCGCCGACGAGATCGCCTGGGTGGAGACCCCCGGATGGTAGATCGACTGGATGAAGGACTCGAAGGCGGAGAACCCCGCGATCCGCTCCACGTGCGGCGTCAGGAGCAGCTGCTTGGTCATGTAGAGGACCAGAAGCGACTGCATGCCGTAATAGGAGAACCGCTCCCAGGCTTCGGTGAAGGCAAGATAACCCAACGCCTTGGGGTGGCCCAGGAAGGCGCGGTCGTCGTCTTTCACGATCGTTGACATCGAATCCTCCGCAACGGCGGCAGCTTAGGCACAAAAATTCCGCGTGTCGGAAGCGTGACGTCTTGGCGCGCCGCCGTCAGACCACGTGGAAGGCCGCCAGCAGCACCCATGCACCGATCAGCGCGAAGATCGTGGCCGCCACAATGCGCACGACGTTCAGCGGGACGACGCGTGTGGCCGCCTCGCCCATCAGGACGGCCGGGATGTTCGCGGCCATCATGCCCAGCGTCGTGCCGGCCGTGACCAGCGCGATCTCGTGGTAGCGGGCGGCCAGCAGCGAGGTGGCGATCTGGGTCTTGTCGCCGATCTCGACGAAGAAGAAGGCGGTGAGCGTCGTCAGGAACACGCCCCCGTGGGACTTCTCCAGGGCGTCGTCGTCTTCCTTGTCGGGGATCAGCGCCCAGCCGGCCATGGCGATGAAGGCGACCCCGACGACGACCTGGAAGACCTGGCCGGTCAGCCACTTCGCAATCAGGAAGCCCAGGCTGGCCGCCGCCGCATGGTTCAGCAGCGTGGCGGCCAGGATGCCCAGGATGATCGGGACGGGTTTGCGGAACTTCGCGGCCAGACAGATCGCGAGGAGCTGGGTCTTGTCGCCGATCTCGGCGATGGCCACGACGCCGGCGGAAACGTAGAGCGGCTCGAACACTGGAATCTCCCCGGGCGCGGTAAGGACACGACGACGCGATCACCCCCGCCGGCCCGGCCAGGAATGCGCATCGTCGGTCTCGCCAATCCGGATCTAATCGATCCGTCGTCCGCGCCATGGCCCGCCCAGATGGACAGAGGGGCCAAGTATGTTGACACGGACTCCGCTGAAGCGAACGGCTACTCCCCGAAGACGGCGTCCTCGTATCGGCCCGCGGGCCTTCGGACAACAAAAAAGGCGGCCGCCGCAGCGACCGCCTGTCCTTGATGAACTGTCGATTTAGCCGTTCAGCGTGCTCTTCAGGGAGTCGCCGACCTTGAAGCGGCAGGTGGCCGAGGCCGCCCGCTTGACGATCTCTCCCGTACGCGGATTGCGAGCCGTCCCCGCCGGCCGCTTGATGGGCACGAAGCTGCCAAAACCCACCAGGCGCACCTCCTTGCCGGCCTTGAGGGAGGTGGACACAGATGCAATGAAGGCGTCGAGCGCCTCCTTGGCTTGCGTCTTGTTCAATCCCGCCTTGTCGGCGATCGCCGTGACGAGTTCGGCTTTCGTCATATTCCTGTCTCCCAGCCCATTCTTGCTTGTATGCAGCCAGGGAGCCCCCGCCCCATGGCCTTCCGTGAATTAACGCCTGTCCAAGCGCAGCCGTCAAACGAGAGCGGCGCGGGAATGACCCCGCGCCGCCTGTTCGTCACACTTTGTGATCGTAGCCTTGTGCCGTTTCGGGACGCCGCTACGTTTTGCCGCGGCCTAGTGGGTCACGACAGCCTCGTCGCCGGCGTCGTCAGCCACCGCCACCGGCGGGGCATCGGCTTCCGACCACTCGATCGGCACCGGCGCCCGGACCAGCGCGCGGGCCAGCACTTCGTCCATCGTGGAGACCGGGATGATCTGCATCTGCGTCTTCACGTTCTCCGGAATGTCGGCCAGATCCTTCTCGTTCTCAGAGGGGATCAGCACGGTCTTCACGCCGGAGCGCAGGGCCGCAAGCAGCTTCTCCTTCAGGCCGCCGATGGCCGTCACCCGGCCCCGCAGGGTGACTTCGCCGGTCATGGCGATGTCCTTGCGGATCGGGATGCCGGTCAGCACCGAGACGATGGCCGTGGCCATGGCCGCGCCGGCGGACGGACCGTCCTTGGGCGTGGCCCCGTCCGGAACGTGGATGTGGACGTCGGTCCGCTCGAAGCTCGGCGGTTCGATGCCGAACTTGGTGGCCCGGCTGCGAACGAAGCTGTTCGCCGCCGAGATCGACTCCTTCATGACGTCCTTCAGGTTGCCGGTGATGGACATGCGGCCCTTGCCGGGCATCTTGACCGCTTCGATGGTCAGGATGTCGCCGCCGAAGTCCGTGTAGGCCAGGCCGGTGATGATCCCGACCTGATCTTCGGTGTCCATTTCGCCGTACTTGAACTTCCGGACGCCCGCGTACTTGGCCAGCCGCTCGTCGTCGATGGTGATCGACAGGACGTTCTCACGGGCCAGATCGCGCACCGTCTTGCGGGCCAGGTTGCCCAGTTCCCGTTCCAGGGACCGGACGCCGGACTCGCGAGTGTAGTAGCGGATCAGGTCGCGGATGGCCTCGTCGGGGACGATGAACTCCTCCGGCTTCAGCCCATGGTCCTTGGTCAGCTTGGCCAGGATGTGCCGCTTGGCGATCTCCAGCTTCTCTTCCTCGGTGTAGCCGGGGATGCGGATGATCTCCATGCGGTCCAGCAGCGGCTGGGGCATGTTCAGGCTGTTGGCCGTGGTGACGAACATCACCTGGCTCAGGTCGTAGTCGACTTCCAGATAG
>JBOHKZ010000153.1:0-7667 GCA_050729355.1 Phenylobacterium sp.
CGCTTGGGCTGTGCTTAGATGCCGCTGAGCGGGCCACGAGTTCGCGGTATTTGAACCAACACATTTTTGGACGCGGGCGTCAGACCCGCGCGGGGGAACTGGGATGAGCAAGCACAGGCGTTTCGCCCTGGCCTCGGTCATGGCGCTGATGATGGCGACCGGCGGCGCCGCGGGCCTGGCGCAGGCCAAGCCGAAGCCCGCCGCGTCGGCCCGCACGCCGATTCCGCCCGGCGCAATCGAGGAATGGGCGACCCTGCGTGACGGGACCAAGCTCGCCGCCAATGTCTACAAGCCCGCCGGCGCCGGCCCCTGGCCGGTGGTCATCAGCCGCACGCCCTATCTGAAGGACGGCCGGATCGACAAGGAGAAGGACCCCGACGGGTCCAAGAGCCGCGCGGCTCTGGCCAAGCAGGCCAAGCGCTACACCGACGCAGGCTATGTGTTCGTGCTGCAGGACGTGCGCGGCAAGGGCCACTCGGAGGGCTTCTATTCGGCCTTCGAGAACGACGTCGAGGACGGCTACGACAGCGTGGAGTGGGCCGCCGCCCGGCCCTGGAGCAACGGCAGCGTCGGCATCACCGGCGGCTCGGCGCTCGGCATCACCTCCAACGAAGCGGCGATGGCCGCGCCGCCTCACCTGAAGGCGGCCTATGTGGTGGTCGCGCCCTACGACCTCCTGGCCAACAGCTACATGGGCGGCGTGCTGAAGGAGAAGGACTCGATCGGCTGGCAGAAGCAGCAGGGAGCGAGCGACGAGGTGCTCGATCGCCAGCGTAGCCGGGTCAGCGACGACATCTTCTGGAACCGCGGCGCCATGACCACCAACCGCAAGTACATCAACATCCCGATGTTCAACGTCGGCGGCTGGTACGACATCTTCAACCACGGCAACATTTCCAACTTCGAGTACCTGCAGAACGAGGGTTCCAAGGGCGCGCGCGGCAATCAGAAGCTGATGATGGGGCCGTTCGGCCACGGCGAGCTCTCCGGCGACCTGGAGTACCCCGGCAGCGACCGGCTGAGCCTTGGCGGCGATCAGGAGATCCGCTGGTTCGACTACTGGCTGAAGGGCGTCGACAACGGAATCATGGCCGAGCCGCCGGTCAGCTATTTCATGATGGGCCCGGCCCGGAAGGGCGCCTATTCGCCGATCAACGGCATGCGCACCTCGGCCAACTGGCCGCCGGCCAATCGTGAAGTCCGCTACTACCTGACCCCGGACAAGGCCCTGGTGGCCAAGCCGCCGGCCGCAGCCGACGTGAGGGTCAGCTACCGCTACGATCCGGCCAGTCCGGTCCCCACCGTGGGTGGCGCGAACCTCACCTTCGAGCGCGGCCCGATGGACCAGCGGGCCATCCCGGAGCGCGGCGACTACCTGCGCTTCAACACCCCGGTGCTCGACAAGACCGTCACCATCGCCGGCCCGGTGAAGGTCGAGCTCTACGGCGCGACCGACGGCCCCGACACCGACTTCATGGCCAAGCTCGTGGACGTCTACCCCGACGGCTACGAGGCGCTGGTGCTGGATGCGCCCATCCGCGCCCGCTATCGCAACGGCCGCATGCCCGACGACGTGAAGATGATGACGCCGGGCGCGCCGGAGGAACTGGTCATCGACCTCTGGTCCACGGCGATCACCTTCGAGAAGGGCCACCGGATCGCGCTGCACATCACCTCGTCCAACAGCCCGCGTTTCGAGGCCAACCAGAACAACGGCGAGGCGCCAGGTCAGCACAAGCTGAAGCCGCGGGTGGCGACCAATAGCGTCTACATGGACGCCAGCCATCCCTCGGCCCTGGTCCTGCCGGTGATCTACCCGGACGTGAAATAAATCGCCTTATGCGTGCGCGGCCTTGCGCCGCCATTCTGCGGGCGTAAGGGTAAGCGCTGCCGTGGGGGCGGCGCGTATGGCCCGGAAATCATTGACGGAAAAGCGCCGAATGCAGGCGCTGGGCGACGGACTACGCGGCATGTTCCGCGCGCTGGAACGGCGGCCCGTCCCGGTGGAGCTGGTCTCGGTGGTGGATCAGTTGGCCGAGGACGAGGCGGTCTCGCCCAGCCGCAAGGCGAAGTGTAGCTGACGCCGTTCAGGCGCGGCTGACGGCGGGCATCACGTCCATGACCATCACGTCGTTGGCGTCTTCGGCGTCCATGATCTTCAGGAGGCGGGCGCGCGCGCGGTTCACGCGGCTCTTGATGGTTCCCAGCGCGCAGCCGCAGATCTCGGCCGCCTCCTCGTAGGAGAGCCCGGCCGCACCCACCAGGATCAGCGCCTCGCGATGCTCCGGCGGCAGGCGCTGCAGCGCGAGCTGCAGGGTGCGCATCGCCACGCTCCAGTCCTGGGTCGCGGGCGTGCGCAGTTGCCCGGCGTATTCGCCCTGTTCGTCGCGCACCTCGCGGCGGCGGCGCAGGACGTGGGTGTAGTAGGTGTTGCGCAGGATCGTGAACATCCAGGCCCGCAGGTTGGTGCCGGGTTCGAACTTGTCGCGGTTGGTCCACGCCTTGATGAGGGTGTCCTGCACCAGGTCGTCGGCATCCGATCCGTTGTGGCTGAGCGACCAGGCGAACGCCCTCAACGCCGGAATCAAGGCGACAACTTCTTCCCGCCAACTCACCGCTGGGGTCATTCCGCCCTCAATAGCCCGCCTATGGGCCGGATACAGCTACGCCTCCCGGCAAGGCGATGAACGCAACCCGGCGGCATCCGTTCCGCCAAAGGTGTGGGCGAAAAGGTCGCACCCATCGGAACTTCATCGGGCTGACGGTGTTGGCGGAGACGCGCGGAGTGCTTAGCTGAGTGGCGCGCCGCGCAATCCGGTCCCCCAAGGGGCCGACGCAAGACCCTTGAGGGACGACATGGCCCGCACCGACGAACCCGCCGTCCGCCAGGGCGCAACCGTGCTCTCGTCGCCTGCGCGCGAGCGTTATCGAGCGGTGCGCCAGGGAAGCGAGGCGCTCACCCGGGCGCTGACGCCCGAGGACCAGCTCGCCCAGTCCATGCCCGATGCGAGCCCGACGAAATGGCACCTGGCACACACCACCTGGTTCTTCGAGACCTTCCTGCTGGCGCCGAGGGTTCCCGGCTACAAGGCCTTCGATCCGCGGTTCCACTATCTGTTCAATTCCTACTACGAGGCGCTTGGCCCCCGGCAGCCTCGGCCGGAGCGCGGCCTGATCACCCGGCCGAGCCACGCTGACGTGATCGCCTACCGCCGCCACGTGGACGAGGCGATGGACCGGCTCCTGGCGCGCGGCGACGAGGGCTTCGCCGACCTGCTGGATCTCGGCCTGGCGCACGAGGAGCAGCATCAGGAGCTGATCCTGATGGATATCCTGCACCTCTTCGCCCAGTCGCCGCTGAAGCCTGCCTATGCGCCGCCGCGCAGCGGGCCGCCGGTCCCGACGGCCGATCCGTTGCGGTTCGTGGGGTTCACCGGCGGTCTGGTCGAGATCGGCGCCGACGGCTCGGTCTTCGCCTTCGACAACGAGACCCCGCGGCACAAGGTGTGGCTCGAGCCGTTCGAGCTGGCCGATCGACTGGTGAGCAACGCCGAATGGCTGCGGTTCATGGCGGACGGCGGCTATGAGCGGCCCGAACTCTGGCTCTCCGAGGGCTGGGCGCGGGCGCGCGACGAAGACTGGAACGCGCCGCTCTACTGGCAGGAGGGCGAGGACAGCTGGCAGGTGATGACCCTGCATGGCCTGCGCCGCGTCGATCCCGCCGCACCGGTCAGCCACGTGAGCTTCTACGAGGCCGAGGCCTTCGCCGCCTGGGCCGGCGCACGCCTGCCGACGGAGGCGGAGTGGGAACACGCCGCCCAGGGCCTGCCGATGGTCGGGAACTTCCTCAGTTCCGGCCGGTTGGACGCCGTCGCCCCGCTTCCGGGCGCTGGCCTGCGCCAGATGTTCGGCGACCTCTGGGAGTGGACCCGCAGCGCCTATTCGCCCTATCCGGGTTTCCAGCCCGCGGCCGGCGCGGTCGGCGAATACAACGGCAAGTTCATGGCCGGGCAGTTCGTCCTGCGCGGCGGGGCCTGCGTCACGCCGCACGGCCACACGCGGGCGACCTACCGCAACTTCTTCTACCCGCAGCAGCGCTGGATGTTCTCCGGCGTTCGTTTGGCGCGCAACGCGGCTGCGCCCAAGGACCTGGCGGCCACGGAAGAAACCGACTTCGCGAAGGACGTGCTGAGCGGTCTCGCCAAGCCGCAGAAGGCTATCCCGCCGAAATATTTCTACGACGCGGAGGGCTCGCGGCTGTTCGAGGCCATCACCGAGCTTGCGGAATACTATCCGACGCGCACCGAGGTGGCCCTCCTGCGGCGCAAGGCCGGCGAGATCGCAGCCTTGATCCCGCAGGGCGCGGCGTTGGTCGAGTTCGGCAGCGGCGCCAGCACCAAGACCCGCATCCTGCTCGACGCCGCCCCGCAGATCGGCGTCTACGTGCCGATCGACATCAGCAAGGCCGCGCTGGACGCGGCCGCGGCAGACATCCGCCGAGACTATCCGAAGCTCCCCGTCGCGCCGTTGACCGACGACTTCACAAACGCGTTAGCTTTGCCGTCGAGCGTGGAAGGACGGCCGGTTGTCGGCTTCTTCCCGGGTTCCACCATCGGGAACTTTACGCCGGAAGAGGCGCGGACCTTCCTGGCCAGCGCGCGCCATCTGCTGGGCGAGGGCGCGGCGTTCCTGGTCGGCATCGACCTGGTCAAGGACGAGCGGACCCTGGTGGCGGCCTATGACGACTCGCTGGGGGTGACGGCGGCCTTCAACAAGAACCTGCTCGGCCGGATCAATCGGGAACTGGGCGGCGACTTCCATCTGGAAAGCTTCGCCCATCGCGCCATCTGGAACGCCGCCGAGAGCCGCATCGAAATGCATCTCGAAAGCCTGCGCGACCAAGAGGCAGTGGTCGCGGGCCGGACGTTCAGCTTCCTCGCCGGCGAGACCATTCACACGGAAAACTCGTGCAAATTCACCGTCGAAGGATTCCGCGGACTTACCGAAAAGGCGGGCTGGACGCTCGACACGGCATGGTCGAACGAACAGCCCGCCTTCGCGGTCGTCCTACTTAGAACCTGAGGCTGCGAAGTTAGATTTCACGGCCCCGGGTGCGGCCGCCGCCGCGGCTGGCTTCACCGCCCTTACGGCCCGCGGAAGCCGCCAGGTCGCGGTCCTTGGCGAAGCTTCGTTTCTCGCCCGGTACGCTGGCTCCACCCTTGCGGGCTATTTCGCGGCGGCGCTCGGGGTTCATCGCGGCGAAGCCTCGACGGGCGCGCGGCTTACCGGAATCAACGCTTGGCATGGGACTACTCCTCGGTGGCGTCTCGTGGGTTGCTATCGGCTAACCAGCGAGGTGCGGCCAAGGTTGCAGCAGGGGGTGCGACTTATTCGCGCCTGAGGGCTTCAATCGGATCCAGGCGAGCGGCGCGCCAGGACGGATAGGCTCCGAAGACCAGCCCAACGACCATCGAGAACCCGAGCGCCAGCGGTCCCGCCCAGGCGGGCACGGCGGCGGGCCACTGGCCCAGCTTGGCGCTCCCGATGGCTCCCAGCACTCCGATCGTGAGACCGATCAAGCCCCCGACCAGCGAAAGCGCCACGGCCTCCAGCGCAAACTGGATCAGGATGTCGGAACGTTTCGCGCCGACCGCCATGCGCAGGCCGATCTCGCGGGTCCGCTCGGTCACCGCCACCAGCATGATGTTCATGATCCCGACGCCGCCAACCAGCAACGACACCGCCGCCACCGCCGCCAGCAGGACGGTGAAGGTCGCCACGGCCGCCTGGCTGGCCGCCAGGATGGAGGCCATGTTCTGGGTGGCGAAGTCGTCGTCTTCGCCCGGCTTGATGCGGTGTTGTTCGCGGATCAGGTTGGTGACGTCCTCCTGCACCTTGTCGAGGTCCTCGGCGGTCGCCGCCTTCACATAGATGGTCTGCACCGTGTCGCCGCGGGTCCGTCGCCCGACGATCCGCGAGCGCACGGCGGGCAGGGGCCCCAGCACCACGTCGTCCTGGTCCTGGCCGAAGCCGGACTGGCCCTTCGACTCCAGCACGCCGATCACTTCGAACGGCACGCTCTTGACCCGCACGCGGCGGCCGATGGGATCGGCGTCGCCCCACAGTTCGTTCGCCACCGTCTGGCCGATCACCAGAACCTTGCGGCCCTGGCGCGCCTCACGCTCGTCGAACATGCGGCCCGAGGTGATCTTGAGGTCGCGCGCGATCAGGTAGTCCGGCGTCACGCCCTGGACGCGGGTGCTCCAGTTGGCGCCCTCGGCGGCGAGCTGCGCCTGGCCGGCGACGCTCGGCGCTACGGCGGTGACGTTCTCCACCTGCCTGGCGACCGCCGCGGCGTCGCTGTCCCTGAGCGACAGGCCCTGGCCGGCCCCGCCGCTGACGAAACCGCCGCCGCGCTGGAAGTTGGGCTGCACGATGATCAGGTTCGAGCCGAGGCCCGCGATGGTGTCGGTCACCCGCTTCGAGGCGCCCAGGCCGATCGAGGTCATCATCACCACCGCGGCGACGCCGATCACCACGCCCAGCGAGGTCAGCGCGCTGCGCATGGGGTGGGCGACGATCGCCCCGATCGCGAAGCGGACCAGTTCCCACGATCTCATGTCGTCGCTCCGCCATGGTCGTCGGAGACGATCAGGCCGTCGAGGAAGGAGACCCGCCGGTGCGCCTGGGCGGCCACGCCCTGGTCATGGGTCACCAGCACGAGGGTCAGGCCTTCCTTGTTGAGCTCGCGGAACAGCGCCAGCACCTCCTGGCCGGTGTGGGTGTCCAGCGCTCCGGTCGGCTCGTCGGCGAGCAGCAGGTCGGGGTTGTTGGCCAGCGAACGGGCGATCGCCACGCGCTGTTGCTGGCCGCCTGAGAGCTGCGTCGGCCGGTGGCCCTTGCGCGGGCCCAGCCCGACGCGCTCCAGCAACTGCGTGGCGCGTGCGCGGCGTTCGCCCGGCGGCACCCCGGCGTAGATCATCGGCAGCTCGACGTTCTGCAGGGCGGTCAGGCGCGGCAGAAGCTGGAAGGACTGGAAGACGAAGCCGATCCGCCGCCGGCGGAACTCCGCCAGCTGGTTGTCGTCGAACCCGCCCACGTCATCGCCGTCGAACCGGTAGTGGCCGGCCGTGGGCCGATCCAGCCCGCCCAGGATGTTCATCAGCGACGACTTGCCCGAGCCCGACGGGCCGACGACCGCAACATGCTCGCCGCGCTCGATGCGCAGCGAGACCCCGGCCAGCGCCGCGACCTCCTCCTCGCCCATGATGTAGACCTTCTTGAGGTCTTCGAATTCGATCATGGCGGGCGCTTACGTGCGCACCCTGACCTGGCCGCCGCCCGGACCGCCGAACGGCGCGCCGCCCGCCTTGGGCTTCACCTTCGGTCCGCCGCCGGTGATGACCTGGTCGCCGGCCTTCAGCGGCCCCACGATCTGGGTGTTGGTGCCGTCGGTGGCGCCGACCCTAACCGGCACCGGCGCGGGCTTGCCGTCTTTCAGCACATAGACGACGCCGCCGGTCATGGCGCCGGCGCCAGCGCGGCCCTGGGCCATGCTGGCGCGAAGCGCCGCGAGCTTGGTCTTCTGCTCGGGCTTCAACACCGGAGCGAGCTTGGCGAAGGCCTCGTCCATGTTCTTGCGCATGGCCTCGCGCACCGTCTTACGG
>JBOHKZ010000154.1:0-3340 GCA_050729355.1 Phenylobacterium sp.
AGACCCGCCACAAGATTCGGCTGGCGTTCGGCAACGGCCTGCGTCCCGACATCTGGCCGGAGATGAAGCGCCGCTTCCGCATTCCCGACATCCTGGAGTTCTACGGGGCGACCGAAGGCAACGTCTCGATGTTCAACTTCGACGGCCGCGAAGGCGCGATCGGCCGCGTGCCCAAATTCCTTCGCAACCGCTTCAACATCCGGCTCATCCAGTTCGACGTCGAGACCGAGTTGCCGGTCCGCGGGCCCAACGGCCTGTGCATGGAAGCCGGCCCCGGCCAGATCGGCGAATGCATCGGCCTGATCGGGCACGAGGCGCGCGACGAGTTCGCCGGCTACGTCGACAAGGCGGCCTCCGAGAAGAAGGTGCTGCACGACGTCTTCGAGAAGGGCGACGCCTGGTTCGCCACCGGCGACCTGATGAAGACCGACGCCGACGGCTACTTCTATTTCGTCGACCGGATCGGCGACACCTTCCGCTGGAAGGGCGAGAACGTCTCGACCGGCGAGGTGGCCGAGCGGCTGCAGGCGACGCCGGGAGTCAAGGAAGCCAACGTCTACGGCGTGACGGTCGGCGGCGCCGAGGGTCGGGCCGGCATGGCCGGGCTGGTGGTCGATTCCGACTTCGACATCGCCGCATTCGGAAAGCGCGTGGCGGAGGACCTGCCGGCCTACGCCCAGCCGCTGTTCGTGCGCATCCTGCCGACGATCGAAAAGACCGGCACCTTCAAGATCCGCAAGGTCGACCTGATCGCCGACGGCTTTGACCCAGGCAAGATCAAGGGCCCGCTCTACTTCCGCGACGCGAAGAAGGGCTACATCAAGGTCACCAAGGGCGTGTTCGACAAGCTGTCGGCCGGCCTCGTTAAGGTCTGAACAAAGGACTTTACAAAACAAAGTGCGTGGCGCTAAGTCCTGTCTCGAACAGAGGAGCGCAGGCTCATGACCGACCCGAACCACGCCATCCGCGACGACATCGCCTTCATGCGGGCGTTGGCCGAAGAGGGCCGCCACACGCCGATGCTCGGCGGCTCGGTGCTGCTGGCCGCCGGCCTGATCTTCGGCGCCGCCAACGGCATCGGCGCGTGGCTCACCGCGACGGACACCCCGTTCAGCGATGTCGTCTGGACCCTGCCGCTGAGCGGCGTCGTGGTGTTCATGATCGTGCTTGCGATCCTCAAGGCGCGGCTGGGCGGACGCCCCGGCGCCTCCTCGCCGGTCAACCGCGCGACCGGCAGCATGTGGCGGGCGGTGGGTTGGTCGATCATGCTGATGGTCGTGTCGCTGTGCATCGCGTCCTGGCGGCTGGACGACTGGCGGCTGATGGCGGCGGTGCCGATCATCGTGTTCATGCTCTATGGCGCCGGCTGGCAGGTGGCCGCGGCGATGACCCGGAGCGGCTGGCTGCGCTGGGTCGCGTTCGGCAGCTACGCCACGGCCCTCCTCACGGCCTGGTTCGCGAGCGATCCGGTGGCCTCGAGCCTGGTCTCGACGGTCGGCCTCCTCGCGCTGGCCGCCGCGCCCGGCTACGTGCTGATGCGGCAGGCGCCCAGCCTGATCGTCTGAGGCGGCGGGGCATGGACGACTTCGACATCGAACACATCGACGAGGTCATCCACGGCCGGCTGCGGCTTGGGATCATGGCCTTCCTGTCGACCGCCGGCAGCGCCGACTTCAACGCGCTGAAGGCGAAACTGCAGGCCACCGACGGCAACCTGTCGGTCCACCTTCGCAAGCTGGAGGACGCAGGCTATGTGGCGATCGCCAAGAGCTTCGTCGGCAAGAAGCCGCTCACCAGCGTCGAGCTCACCGAGCCCGGCCGCACCGCCTTTATCCGCTACCTGGACGCCATGGCCCGTCTGGTGAACGCCACGACCTGAAGGACCCGCATGCTGAGAACCTTCGCCGCGTTCGCCGCGGCCATGCTGCTCGCCAGTCCTGCCGCCGCGCAGCCGGACCCCAACCGGCTGTTCGCCGACTCCAAGGTCGTGGTGCGCGACCGGTTCTCCGATGAGGTGGTCGGCAAAGGGCCGGACCTGGTTTTCATCCCCGGCCTCGCGTCCTCCCGCGTGACCTGGAAGGCGACAGCCGAGCGGCTGCGCGGCAAATACCGGCTTCATCTGATCCAGGTGGCGGGCTTCGCCGGCGAGCCGGCGCGGGCCAACGCGACAGGCGAGGTGGTGATCCCCACCGCCGAGGCGATCGACGCCTATCTGGTCGAACAGAAGCTGAGCCCCGCCGTCGTCATCGGCCACTCGCTGGGCGGCACGATGAGCCTTTATCTGGCGCAGAAGCATCCCGAGCATCTGAGGAAGGTGCTGATTGTCGACGCCCTGCCCTTCTACGCGGTCGCGATGATGGGCCCGCAGGCGAGCGTCGAGAAGGTCGCGCCGATGGCGGCCAAGATCCGCGATGCCAAATGGGACGGCGACAGCGCCGCCTACGGCAAGAGCATGGAGCCGCAGATCGCCCGCATGGTCACCGCTCCCGCCGACCGCGCCATGGTGGTGAACTGGAGCGTCCAGAGCGACCACGGCGTGGTGATGCGCGCGCTCTACGACGACCTGACGCTGGACCTGCGGCCGGGCCTGGCGGCGATGACGACACCGATCGTCCTGCTCTATCCCGACAACGTCCCGGCCGGCGCGCCACAGGGCGTGATGGACAAGATGTACCCGCCGATCTTCGCGCCGGCCGCGACGATCAAGGCCCAGCGGATCGACAAGTCCCTGCACTTCATCATGCTCGACCAGCCGCAGGCGTTCGCCGCGGCGCTGGATGCGTTTCTGACCCAACCCTGACCGGTCGCGCGAGCGCTCGAAGCGCCCTATATCGGGGCCATGCTGGAGACACCTGTGGCCGCCCTGAAGGGCGCCGCGCTCATCAAGGACGAGGTCAAGCGCCTGCCCGATCGGCCGGGCGTCTACCGCATGGTCGGCGACGAGGGCGAGGTGCTCTATGTCGGCAAGGCGCGGTCCCTGAAGAAGCGCGTGCTGCAGTACGCACAGGGCCGCTTCCACACCCAGCGCATCGCGCACATGGTCGACCTGACGAGGTCTATGGAGTTCGTCACCACGCGGACCGAGACCGATGCGCTCCTGCTCGAGATCAACCTGATCAAGCAGTTGAAGCCACGCTTCAATGTGCTGCTGCGCGACGACAAGAGCTTCCCGGAGATCGTCATCCGGCGCGAGCATGCCGCCGCCCAGCTCCGCAAGCACCGCGGCGCCCACACCATCAAGGGCGACTACTTCGGTCCCTTCGCCAGCGCCTGGGCCGTCAACCGGACGCTGAACACCCTGCAGAAGGCGTTCCTGCTCAGGTCCTGCTCGGACAGCGTC
>JBOHKZ010000155.1:0-4903 GCA_050729355.1 Phenylobacterium sp.
GATGAAGGCCGCGCATTTCATCGAATTGTGCTGCCAGCGCCGCGTGCCGCTCTTGTTCCTGCAGAACATCGTGGGCTTCATGGTGGGCAAGGACTACGAGGCGGGCGGCATCGCCAAGGACGGCGCCAAGCTGGTCACGGCCGTGGCAAGCGCAGAGGTCCCCAAGTTCACCGTCCTGATCGGCGGCTCGTTCGGAGCCGGCAACTACGGCATGTGCGGGCGGGCCTATTCGCCGCGCTTCCTGTGGACCTGGCCCAACAGCCGCATCTCGGTGATGGGCGGCGAACAGGCAGCCGCCGTGCTCGCCACGGTCCATCGCGACGCCGACAAGTGGACCCCTGCCCAGGAGGAGGCCTTCAAGGCTCCCGTCCGCCAGACCTATGAGGACGAGGGCAACCCCTACTACGCCACCGCGCGGCTGTGGGACGACGGGATCATCGACCCCGCCCAGACCCGCGACGTGCTGGGCCTCTCGATCTCGGCGTCGCTGAACGCCCCGATCCCGGAGACACGCTTCGGCGTGTTTCGGATGTGACCCGCATGTTCAAATCTGTCCTCGTCGCCAATCGAGGTGAGATCGCCCGTCGTGTCTTCCGTACGGCGAAGCGCCTCGGCCTTTCCACCGTGGCCGTGTTCTCCGAGGCCGACGCCAACGCCGCCCATGTGCAGGATGCCGACACCGCCGTCCTGATCGGACCGGCCGCGGCCCGTGAGAGCTACCTCGTCCCCGAGAAGATCATCGCGGCGGCCAGGGCCTCCGGCGCCGAGGCCATCCACCCGGGCTATGGCTTCCTCTCCGAGAACGCCGGCTTCGCCGATGCGGTCCAGGCCGCCGGCCTGATCTGGATCGGTCCTCCATCTTCGGCGATCCGCGCCATGGGCCTGAAGGACGCCGCCAAGACGATCATGGCCAAGGCCGGCGTGCCGGTGACCCCGGGCTATCTCGGCGCCGACCAGCAGGGCGCGCGGCTGAAGAAGGAGGCCGACGCGATCGGCTATCCAGTCCTGATCAAGGCGGTGGCCGGCGGCGGCGGCAAGGGCATGCGCCGGGTCGACAAGGCCGCCGACTTCGAGGCGGCGCTCGCCTCCTGCCAACGTGAGGCCCGGTCTTCGTTTGGCGACGACCGGGTGCTCTTGGAGACCTACGTCACCCGCCCGCGCCACATCGAGGTGCAGGTGTTCGGCGATAGCCACGGCAATGTCGTCCACCTCTATGAACGCGACTGCTCGCTGCAACGCCGCCACCAGAAGGTGATCGAGGAAGCCCCCGCGCCCGGCATGGACGAGGCGACCCGCGCCGCCGTCACCTCCGCCGCCGTCAAGGCCGCCCAGGCCGTCGGCTATGTGGGCGCCGGCACCGTCGAGTTCATCGCGGACGCCAGCCAGGGCCTGAAGCCGGACCGGATCTGGTTCATGGAGATGAACACCCGCCTGCAGGTGGAGCATCCGGTCACCGAGATGGTCACCGGCCTGGACCTGGTCGAGTGGCAGCTGCGGGTCGCGGCGGGCGAGCCGTTGCCGCTGCAGCAGGATGAGATCGGCCTGATGGGCCACGCCGTCGAGGCGCGGCTCTATGCCGAGAACACCGCCGGCGGCCAGTTCCTGCCCTCGACGGGCACGCTGGAGCACTTCCGCCTGCCGCCGGGCGTCCGCGCCGACGCCGGCGTCGAGGAGGGCGGCGAGGTCACCCCGTTCTACGACCCGATGATCGCTAAGTTGATCGCGCACGCGCCCACTCGCGAACAGGCGCTCGCCGAGCTCGCCGAAACCTGCGACGCGGTCGAGGTCTTCCCCGTAAAGACCAACGCCGGCTTCCTGGCCCGCTGCCTGGAGGCGCCCGACTTCATCGCCGGCGACCTCGACACCGGCTTCATCGAGCGCAATCTCGCTGAGCTGACCGAGCGTGCCGAGCCCTCGCCCGCCGCGCTGTCGGCCGCCGCGACCGCGGCCCTGATCGCCGAGGAGGACGGCCTCTCCGAGGAGGCGCCGACGCCCTGGCGTGCGCTCGTGGGCTTCCGCCTCAATGCGCCGCCAGCGACCGCCGTGCGGCTCTTCCACCAGGGCAAGGCGGTGATGGCCGAGGCGATCGAGGGCGGCGCCCCGCGCTCGGTCCTGCTCACTGAGGACGGCGACATCGTGGTCTTCGAGGCGGGCGACACCTTCGCCTTCAAATTCCATCCGCCGGCCGCCGACGGCGTTGACGCGGCCAGCGACGGCCAGGTCCGCTCGCCCATGCCCGGCAAGGTCACGCAGCTTTCGGTGAAGGCCGGCGACGTCGTCGTGAAGGGTCAGCCGCTGGTGACCCTGGAAGCCATGAAGATGGAGCACGCGCTCACCGCGCCGTTCGACGGCACGGTCGAAACGCTTTCGGTGGCGCTGGGCGACCAGGTCAGCGAGGGCGCCGTGCTGCTCACCATCGCAAAGGCGGAGTGAATCATGGGCGGCCGCTTCTTTGATGATTTCGCAGTCGGGGACGCCGTTCGGCATGCCCTGCACCGAACGGTGACGGAGACCGACAACTTGCTCATCACCACTCTGACCCACAATCCGCAACCGTTGCACCTTGATGCGGAATACGCCGCGAACTCGGAGTTCGGCCGGATCGTCGTCAATGGGATCTACACCTTCGGCCTGATGATCGGCCTGTCGGTCGCAGATACCACCCTCGGTACCCTCGTCGCGAACCTCGGCTATGACCAAGTTGTCATGCCGAAGCCGGTCTTCGTCGGCGACACCCTGCGCTGCGAGACGCAGGTCTCGGACAAGCGCGACAGTCGTTCGCGACCGGACGCCGGCATCGCGGTCTTCGAACATCGCGCTTTCAATCAGCGCAACGAACTGGTCTGCCAGTGTCGGCGCACGGCGCTCCTCCGGAGGACGTCGGCATGACGCCCCGCTCGTGGTTGTTCGTGCCGGGCGATGCGCCGGCCAAGATGGAAAAGGCGCTGCACTCGCAGGCCGACGCCCTGATCCTCGATCTTGAGGACTCCGTCGTCGAAGCGCGAAAGGCTGAGGCGCGCGCCGAGGTCCGCGCCTTCCTGAAGTCTTATGGCGGGCAAGGCGGCCCGGAGCTCTGGGTTCGGGTCAATTCCACCGCGACGCGGCACATCCTCCAGGATCTGGTCGCCGTCGTCGACGTGCGACCGTTCGGAATTGTCCTGCCGAAAGCGGACTCGGTCTTGGATGTCCAGACCCTCGAGGGAAAGTTGACCGCCCTCGAGCAGGGTTCGGGCGGGCCGATTGGCGGCGGCATCCGTATCCTGCCCATCGTGACCGAGACCCCCGGAGCGCTGTTCCAATTCAGCGGATACCACCAGGGGACGACGCGGCTGGCGGGCCTGACCTGGGGCGCGGAAGACCTGTGCACTGCGGTGGGCGCGGTCACGCCGCGGGACGAGGACGGCCGCTACACAACGCTTTACGAGATCGCGCGCGCGCTCACCCTCGCCGCATCGGCCGCCGCCGGCGTCCCGGCGATCGAAACCATAGTCCCGGACTTTCGCGATCTGGACGCCATCTTGGCCTATGCGACGCGGGGCCGCCGCGACGGCTTCGTCGGCATGATGGCCATTCATCCGGCGCAGGTGCCGATCATAAACCAGGCCTTCAGCCCGTCGGACGCCGAGATCGATTTCGCCCGCCACGTCGTCGCCTTGTTCGCCGCCAACCCCAACGCCGGGGCGCTGTCGCTTGGCGGCAAGATGGTCGATGCGCCTCATCTCAAGCAAGCCCTGCACACTCTGGGGCGCATCCGTTCCCTGGACGTCTAATTGACGGAGACCCGGACGTGTCAAAGAAGCCCAGGCAAACCGCCGCCGACGCCCTAGCCGGCGTGCTCTTCGACGGCATGACGATCATGGCGGGGGGCTTCGGCCTCTGCGGCATTCCTGAGAACCTGATCGCGGCGATCCGCGAGGCGGGCGTGAAGGACCTAACGGTCATCTCCAACAACTGCGGGGTCGACGATTTCGGCCTGGGGATCCTGCTGGCCGGCGGCCAGATCAAGAAGATGATCTCCAGCTACGTCGGCGAGAACAAGCTCTTCGCCGAGCTCTACCTCTCCGGAAAGCTGGAGCTGGAGTTCAACCCGCAGGGCACGCTGGCCGAGCGCATCCGGGCCGGCGGGGCCGGCATCCCGGCCTTCTTCACCAAGACCGGCGTCGGCACCCTGGTGGCCGAGGGCAAGGAAGTCCGCGAGTTCGACGGCGAGCTCTACGTCATGGAGCGCGGCCTCACCGCCGACCTCTCCATCGTCAAGGCCTGGAAGGGCGACCACGAGGGCAACCTCGTCTATCGGCGCACGGCCCGGAACTTCAATCCGATGATGGCCACGGCCGGCAAGGTCACCGTCGCCGAGGTCGAGGTGCTGGTGGAGACCGGTCAGCTCGACAAGGACGCCATCCACACCCCGGGCATCTATGTCGACCGCCTGATCAAGGGGCCGGTCTACGAGAAGCGCATCGAGCAACGCACCATCCGCCAACCCGAAGCAGCGAGCGCCTAAATGCCCTGGACCCGCGACCAGATGGCGGCCCGCGCCGCGACGGAACTGCGCGACGGCTTCTATGTGAACCTCGGCATCGGCATCCCGACGCTGGTGGCCAACTACATCCCGGCCGGCATGAGCGTCACCCTGCAGAGCGAGAACGGCATGCTGGGCATGGGGCCGTTCCCGACCGAGGACGAGATCGACGCCGACCTGATCAACGCCGGCAAGCAGACGATCACCGAACTCGCGTCGTCGTCCTATTTCTCCAGCGCCGACAGCTTCGCGATGATCCGCGGCGGCCACATCGACCTGACCTTCCTGGGAGCGATGGAAGTGGCCGAGACCGGCGACATCGCCAACTGGACGATCCCGGGCAAGATGGTCAAAGGCATGGGCGGGGCCATGGACCTGGTC
>JBOHKZ010000156.1:0-3172 GCA_050729355.1 Phenylobacterium sp.
CCATGCGGTCCAGCAGCGGCTGGGGCATGTTCAGGCTGTTGGCCGTGGTGACGAACATCACCGGCGACAGGTCGTAGTCGACCTCCAGGTAGTGGTCGTTGAAGGTCGAGTTCTGCGACGGGTCCAGCACCTCGAGCAGGGCCGAGGACGGGTCGCCGCGATAGTCGGAACCCATCTTGTCGATCTCATCCAGCAGGAAGAAGGCGTTGGTCGACTTGGCCTTCTTCATCGACTGGATGATCTTGCCCGGCATGGAGCCGATGTAGGTCCTGCGGTGGCCGCGGATCTCGGCTTCGTCGCGCACGCCGCCCAGGGACACCCGGACGAACTCACGCCCGGTGGCCTTGGCGATCGAGCGGCCAAGCGAGGTCTTGCCGACGCCCGGAGGCCCGACGAGGCACAGGATCGGGCCCTTCAGGGAACCCACGCGGCTTTGCACCGCCAGGTACTCCAGGATCCGTTCCTTGACCTTTTCCAGGCCGTAGTGGTCGCCGTCGAGGATCTCCTCGGCCTTCTGCAGGTCGATCGGCTTGATCTTGCCCTTGCCCCACGGGATCGACAGCAGCCAGTCCAGGTAGTTACGGACGACCGTCGATTCCGCCGACATCGGGCTCATGTTCCGCAGCTTCTTCAGCTCGGAATCGGCCTTGGTGCGGGCTTCCTTGGAGAGCTTCGTCTTCTTGATGCGCTTCTCGAGCTCCATCAGCTCATCGCGCTGATCGTCCTGCTCGCCCAGCTCGCGCTGGATCGCCTTCATCTGCTCGTTCAGATAGTACTCGCGCTGGGTCTTCTCCATCTGCCGCTTCACGCGGTTGCGGATCTTCTTCTCGGTCTGCATGACCGAGATCTCGCCCTCCATCAGGGCGTAGACCTTCTCCAGGCGCTTCACGACGTTGAAGACTTCCAGAAGCTGCTGCTTCTCGCTGATCTTCACGGACAGATGGCTGGCGATGCGGTCGGCCAGTTCACCCGGGTTCTCGATCTGCGGGATCGCGGCGAGCGCCTCCGGCGGGACCTTCTTGTTGAGCTTCACATAGTTTTCGAACTGCTCGACCACGGCGCGGCTCAGCGCTTCGGCCTCGG
The DNA here is from genome assembly GCA_050729355.1 of Phenylobacterium sp. Lineage (GTDB taxonomy): Bacteria > Pseudomonadota > Alphaproteobacteria > Caulobacterales > Caulobacteraceae > Phenylobacterium. The sequence continues at coordinate 1,084 of JBOHKZ010000156.1, forward strand.
GAGACCCGGCGCCGTCTTCGGCCACATAGGCGATCTCGGCCTCGTAGAACTCGGCCTGGTCGGTGAAGCGGGAGATGCCGGCGCGCGCGCGACCTTCGACCAGCACCTTCACGGTGCCGTCGGGCAGCTTCAGGAGCTGCAGGACGGTGGCGACCACGCCGACGTCGTAGATCGAGTCAGGCGCGGGATCGTCGTCGTCCTTGTCCTTCTGGGTCGCCAGAAGGATCTGCTTGCCTTCGTTGCGCATGGCTTCTTCGAGCGCGCGCACGGATTTCTCGCGGCCGACGAAGAGCGGCACGGGTTGGTGCGGGAAGACCACGATGTCCCGCAGCGGCAAGATGGGAAGAATCTTTATCTCGGACATGATGCGTAAAACTCCTGGCCGGCCCGTTGCGGTTACGAACTCGGCTCCCGGGTCGTGGTTACTCAAACGATGCGCTTGAGTCGGACGGCCCGTCCGCCGATCTCCGGCGGCTTGTCATGGATTTATGTGGACGGTTTCCCGTTCGGTTCAAGCGGAGCAAATCCTTGCGCGACACTGCGCCTCATCGCTTTCCAGAGGGTTAGCTTGACCCTGAAAAACCTGAGTGGGCCAGCAAGGTCTTGCCCATCCACAGCAGGTATATGGGAGTCGATGGCTGGCCCCACAAGCGGTGGTGTCTCTATGCGGCCAAGGCTGCCTCGACAAAATCCAGCCGATCCTGGCCGAAGAACATTTCATCGCCCACGAACATCGTCGGCGCGCCAAATGCGCCACGCTCAACTGCCCGCTCAGTTGTCGCTTTCAAACGCTCTTTAACGTCGTCTCGCGAGGTCAGCGCGAGGAATTCATCGGGGGTCAGGCCAGCGCGGGCCAGGACGGGGGTCAGTTCCGGGGGATCGCCGAGGTTCTTCGGGTCCCGCCACATGGCGTCGAACACCGCCTCGACGTAGGCCATGAAGCGCCCGTCATCGAGGAGGCCCGTGGCGCCCCGCATCAGGTGCAGGGTGTTGATCGGGAAGTAGGGGTTGCGGTTGAAGATCACGCCGTCGCGCTTGGCGAACCGCGCCAGGTCGACGTTCATCCAGCGGCCCTTGGCCGGTATCTCCGCCGGGGAGGCGTTACCGGTGGCCTTGAACACTCCGCCCAGCAACATGGGCACATAGTCCACGAGGGCGTCCGTCCTGGCCACGATCGGCGGCAGCCGCTTGTAGGCGATGTAGCTGGCCGGGCTGCCGAAATCGAACAGGAACTCCAGCGTCTTGCCCATGGTCACCAGGCCTCCATCCAGGGTCGGAGATCGAGCTCGTGTGTCCAGGCGTCCCTGGGCTGCACGTGCAGGCCCCAATAGGCGTCGGCGATGTGGTCCGGGTTGAGGATCCCGTCCTCGCTCTTCAGCTTGTAGCGGGCCGGGAAGTTCTCGGCGATCCAGGCGGTGTCGATGGCGCCGTCGATGATGGTGTGGGCCACGTGGACGCCCTTGGGGCCCAGTTCGCGGGCCATGCTCTGGGCTGTGGCTCGCAGGCCGTGCTTGGCCGAGGCGAAGGCGGCGAAGCCCTCCCGCCCGCGGACGCTGGCCGTGGCGCCGGTGAAGATGATGGTGCCCCTGCCCCGCGGCGCCATGCGGATCGCCGCCTCGCGGCCGGCAAGGAAGCCCGCGAAACAGGCCATCTCCCACACTTTGAAAAAGACCCGCGCCGTGGTCTCGGCGATCGGGAAGTTCACGTTCGCGCCGATGTTGAAGACACAGACCTCCACCGGAGCGATCTCAGCCTCGGTCCGTTCGAAGAGGGCGACCATCTCCTCCTCCTTGCGGGCGTCGACCCCGAAAGGATGCGCCTCGCCGCCGGCGTCGCGAATGGCCTGGGCGAGCGGTTCGAGCTGGTCGGCGTGGCGGCGGACGATGACGGCGGCGTAGCCTTCGCGGGCAAAACGCCTTGCGATCGCGCCGCCCAGCGCATCACCGGCCCCGATCACGATCGCCGCCTTGTCCGCCATGTCCGTCACTAGAAGACGATCATTCTAGGTAAGCAAGGTTGAGCTTGATCTATATCATCGTTCGGAAAGGTTCGGCCGCCGCTTGCGCACCGTGACCGCGGCGATCAGGGC
>JBOHKZ010000157.1:0-4147 GCA_050729355.1 Phenylobacterium sp.
AGCGTGCCGTTGACCACCGGCCAGAACATCCGCTTGGCGGCGGCGGCGAAGGCCTGCTCCTTTGGCATGCCCTCGGCCATCTTCCGGTCGGCGTACTCAACCACCACGATGCCGCCGTCGACCAGTATCCCGACGGCCAGCACCATGCCGAACATCACCATCTGATTGAGCGTCACGCCCTTGGCGTTGATCATCATGAAGGCCAGCAGGAAGCAGGCCGGGATGGCGACGCCGACGATCAGCCCCTGTCGGATCCCCAGGCTCGCCACGATGATCAGCATGACCAGCAGGCTGGCGGAGAGGATGCCTGACTCCAGGACGGTGAGCGTGCGGCCGATGAAGTCGGAGTTGTCGTAGGTGAAGTCGACCTTCACCGTCGAGGGCCAGCGCGGCTGCTCCTCGGCGACCACTTTGCGGATGGTCTTCACCGTCTCGAGGATGTTGGCGCCGCTGCGCTTGGTGACGTCGAGCGCCACGGCGGGCTGGCCGTTGAAGCGGCTGATGAAGGCCGGCTCCTTGAAGGTGCGGCGCACGTCGCCGATGTCGCCGATGGTGACCAGCCGGTCGCCGTTGCGCTTCACGGGCAGGGCGAGGATGTCCCCCGGGTTCTGAACGACGCCCGGCACCTTGACCGCGAACTGGCCGGCGCCGGAGCGCATGTTGCCGGCGGGCACCAGCTGGTTGTTGCGCGCGATCACCGCCGCCAGATCGTTGGCGGTGACGTTGTAGGCCTCCATCCGCAGCGGATCGATGGTGACCTCGAGCACCTCCTCGCGGCCGCCGCTCTCGAAGGCTTCCTGCACGCCGGGCGAGCTTTCCAGCCGCTCCTTCAGGTCGCGGGAGATGCGCGAGAGCTCGCGCTCGGGGGCTTGCCCCGACAGCACGATGCCGATGATCGGCTGGTCGGAGAAGCTCTGCTCCTCGATGATCGGTTCTTCGGCGTCGGGCGGGAACCGGCCGCGGGCCAGGTCGACCTTGGCGCGGACGTCGGCCAGCGCCTTGTCCTTCGAGAAGCTGGGTTCGAACTCCAGCGTCACGATCGCCATGTTCTGGCGTGCGACGGCGTTCAGGTGCTTCACGCCCTGGATGGTCTGCAGCTGCACTTCCAGCGGCTTGACCAGCAGGCGCTCGGCGTCCTCCGGGCTGACCCCCGGGAACGGCACGATCACCGAGATGTAGGGCAGGTCGATATCCGGCTGCGCTTCGCGCGGCATGTTGAGGTAGGCGAAGAAACCGAAGATCATCGCGATCACGGTCACGCCGAGCACGACCTTGCGCCGCTTGATGGCTCCGTCGATCAGGCCGCTGATCATCTCAAACCTCCAGTCACCCGGGCGCTCAGCGCACCAGGGCGACGCGAACCTTCTGGCCGTCGGCGACGTAGGACTGGCCGACGGTGATCAAGCGCACTGGGCCGCGCAGACCGGTCACCCACACGCCGTCGGGGGTTTCCTCGACAATGGTCACGGGGGAGAAGGCGACCTTGTCTCCGTCCAGAGCATAGCGCACGCCCTGGCGTCCCGCCGAATCCAGCACCAGCGACGAGATCGGCACCAGGTGCGCAGGTCCCGAGCCCGCGCCGATGTGAACCTCGGCCGAGAGGCCCGAGCGGACGTCCAGGCTCGGGTTGGGGACGGCGATTTCCAGGTGGTAGGTGCGGGTCTGCGGATCGGCGTCCTGGGCCACGTAGCGGATGCGGCCGTTCAGCGTCTGGCCCGAGACCAGCTTGGCCTTGGCCGGCGCGCCGATCTTCAGCCGGGCGGCCGAGGTTTCGGGAACATCGCCCACCACGAGCAGCGGATTGAGCTCGATCATCGTGCCGCAGGGCTGGCCCGGCGCCAGGTAGGTCCCGATCTCGGCGTCGCGGTGGTCGAAGACCCCGGCGAACGGCGCGCGGATATTGACCTGGGCGAGGGCGATCTCGGCCTGGCGGACGCCCGCCTGCGCAGCATCAAGCTTCGCCTGGCTGTCCAGCACCTGGGTCTGGGAGCGGTAGCCCTTGGCCGCCAGCTCGATATTGGCCTGCTGCTGGAGCTGCATGGAGCGGAAGTTGGCCTTGGCCTGGTCGAGGCTCGCCTGGCGGGCGTCGACCGCGAGCCGGCAGAGCACGTCGCCAGCCTTCACGGCCGAGCCTTCGCGGGACGGGGTCTGGGCGACAACGCCCGCGGTCTCCGAGCGGACGATCACCGTGCGCGCCGATTCGGTGCGGCCACGCAGCACCACGTCGTACTGGCGGATCGTCTCGGGAATCAGCTTGGCCTGGACGCTGGGAACCGCCGAGACCGGCGCGGTCCTGGCCTCGGCCTTCGGCTCCGCGGCTCCGAACAGGCTGCGAATGATGAAATAGAGCGCGACCACCGCCACCGCGATGACCACAAACAGGTACTGTGCCTTCATCCGCATCAAGCGCCCTCGAACCCCCCCTCTTAGCCCGAGCGAATCGATGCCCATCGACCCGCGCGCGTCTCCTACCCCTAGATCCGCGCCGATGTGATGCCACCGTTACGTCAGCGCAAATGAAATCGCGGACACGTTGCACCCAAGGCGTTTATTCTGTGTTGGCGTTCCAAATGCACCACACGGTTGCGCTTCGGCCGCGAGACCTCCTGTCGCACAGCTTACACAGTAAGGGAAAATAGGACGTTGAGATATCTCCATACGATGGTGCGGGTGACCGACCTGGACGCCTCGCTCGACTTCTATTGCAACAAGCTGGGGCTGGTCGAAGCCTCGCGGGTCGAGAACCAGGGCGGCCGCTTCACGCTCGTTTTCCTCTGTGCGCCGGGCGACAAGGACGCCGCCAAGGCCAAGAAGGCGCCCATGGTCGAGCTGACCTACAACTGGGATCCCGAGGCCTATCAAGGCGGCCGCAATTTCGGCCACCTGGCCTATGCGGTGGACGACATCTACGCCGTCTGCCAGCGGTTGAAGGACGGCGGCGTGGTGATCAACCGGCCGCCGCGCGACGGCCACATGGCTTTCGTCCGCTCGCCGGACAACATCTCCATCGAGCTCCTGCAGGCCGGGCCTGCCCTGGCGCCCGCGGAACCCTGGTCTTCGATGCCCAACGTCGGCGCCTGGTAGCGGCGCCGCGGGCGGGCGCCTACCTAGGGCGTCCGGGGGTAAGTGCAGAGGAATTCCACATGTCCCAGCCCACGCTCTCTCCCGATGCCCGCGCCGCGCCGCAACCTCTGGTCATCCTCAACGACGGACGACCGATGCCGCAGCTTGGCCTCGGCGTCTGGCAGTCGCCGCGTGAGGTGACGGCGCAGGCCGTCCGCGTGGCGCTGGAGGCCGGCTACCGCTCGGTCGACACTGCCGCGGTCTACCGCAACGAGGCGGAAGTGGGCGAGGGCGTGCGCGCCTCCGGCCTCGACCGTGCGGAGGTGTTCGTGACCACCAAGCTCTGGAACGATGACCAGGGCTATGACGAGGCCCAGCGGGCTCTCGAGGCGAGCCTGAAGCGGCTCAAGATGGACTATGTCGACCTCTACCTGATCCATTGGCCTGCGCCGGGACAGGATCGCTATGTGGAGGCCTGGAAGGCGCTGGTGCGGTTGCGCGAGGAAGGCCGCGCGCGGTCTATCGGCGTCTCGAATTTCGCCGCGCCACACCTTGAGCGGATCATCGGCGAGACCGGCCAGACGCCTGCGGTCAACCAGATCGAACTGCATCCGCGCTTTCAACAGGCTGACCTGCGCGCCGCCCACAAGCGCCTGGGGATCGCTACGGAGTCCTGGAGCCCGCTGGGGCAGGGCGCGCTGTTGTCCGACCCCGTGGTGGCCAGGGTCGCGGCCAAGCACGGCAAGACGCCGGCTCAGACGGTCATCCGCTGGCATCTGGACCTCGGCCTGATCGTCATCCCGAAGTCGGTGACGCCCGCACGGATCGCCCAGAACTTCGACGTCTTCGACTTCAAGCTGGATGAGCAGGACCTGGCCGACATGGCCGCGCTCGACGATCCCGACGGTCGCATCGGGCCGAACCCGCTGCTGTTCGGCTAGGCTCGGGGCGACCCCAGAAAAACTGGCCGGCGGAGGCGCTTAGCCTTTCGGCTAAGTGCTGTATATGCGGAGCCTCATTGGAGGCATGCGTATGGCGCTGACCGCACGACGGCCGTTCGGCCAGAACTATGCCTGGGTGGTGG
>JBOHKZ010000158.1:0-17159 GCA_050729355.1 Phenylobacterium sp.
CTCGTTGGACGTGCGCATCCGCGACAATCGGCTGGAAGATTCCGCCACCCACGGGCTGGCCCTGCGCGGCAACTTCATCCAGCAGGTCGACATCCACCGCAACCTGATCCGCGGCGCCCAGGGCAACGGCATCAGCTTCGACGGCGGCGACGTCGGTCCGATCGTCGCGAACCTGACGATCTCGCACAACGACATCATGGGATGCGTCGGCCGCAACGCCGTGCCGACGGCATTGCCGTTCGGCGGGATCGTGCTGGGCCGGATGATCGAGCTGGAAATCCGCGACAACCGCATCACCGACAACGGCGGCGACGGCCGCGCGGCGGTCTGCGGCGTCTACGTGCACCGCAGCTTTGGCGCCGAGGTGAGCCGCAACCTGATCTCCAACAACGGGCGGCCGGCGGACGGCGGCGCGCCGCTGCCGGGGCGGCAGGCGGGCGTCTACCTGGCCGGCGCGCAGATCGGGATCGGCTCGACACCCGATCCCGGCGTTCCAGGCGGCCTGGTGCTGACCGTCGGCAACGTCCCGGCGGCGCGGATCGTCGGCAACGACATCGACTCCCCGCGCGGCCACGCCCTGGCGATCATCGGCGCCGGTCCGATGGCGGTCGAGGGCAACCGGCTGCAGTGCCACGACATCCTGCGCGAACCCGGGGCCGCCGGCGGCGGCACGCCGCTCCAGAACATGCTCAACTGGGTCGGGACCGTGGCCATCGTCAACTTCGGTCTGCCGTCGTGGTTCTACGCCTTCCTGCTGGGGGCCGGGTTCTCCGGAGCGCCCGGCTGGGGGGCGATCAGCATCACCGGGTTCTCGCTCCCGAACAGCCAGATCGGCGGCCACATCCAGTTCCGCGGCAACCAGGTCCGCCTCGACCTGTCGCAGACCCACGCCGAGCTGGCGCTCGCCAATATGCTGATCATCTCCCTCGACGATGTTCAGGTGGCCGACAACCAGAGCGAGGGCGTGCTGCGCGCCAATCCGGCCGGCCTTGGGGGGTTAGGACCGGGACCGGGCGGCGGTTTCGACTTCCTGATGGCCGACCTGGCGGCGTTCGCGATCACGCTGCGCCAGGCCGACAACGGGTTCATGACCACGCCCTACCTGACCGCCTTCTCGATCATGTCGGGGGCCGTCGTGAACCACTGCCTGGGCAACCAGACCACCAGTTGCATCAACGCCGTGGGCGGCGCGCCCAAGTCGAAGCGCATGAACAACGCCATCCTCTTCCCGCACCCGCTCTTCTGTAAGGACGCCGGCCTCGGTTTCGACTGAGGCGGCGCTCGGAGATCACCTATGGCCCGCGACCCCATGCCCACCGACGCCGCCGGCTCGGCGCCCTTCGAGAAGGTGCTGAGCACCCACGATCCGTTCCGCGTCCAGGACGAAATGTTCGTTCGCCTAGAGGACGGCCGGCGCGAGCACATGGAGGCCGAACGCCGGGCGCTCAGCCAGGACCGCAAGGACCTGGAAGGGGCGCTGAAGGACCTGCAGGCCCGCACGACGCCGGAGCGGCTTAGCCGGCTGTCGGGGCTGATCGCCCTGGTGGACCGCCAGCAGGCGGAGGTCGAGGCGACCGTGGCCGCGCTCAAGGATCCGCCGGCGATTCCGGCCGGCGGCTGGCTGCTGATCGGCCGGGTCCGCGAGGCCAACGGCGATCCGCCGAAGGGCGGCCAGATCAAGTTCGAGGGCGGCGAGACCGACAGGCGACTGCCCCCGATCAAGATTCCCGCCAACGGTCAGGTTCGGCTGGCCCTCGACGCCGAAACCGTGACCGAGATCACCCGCCACGGCGAGGCCCAGGTGCAGATCGCCGCGACGGTCGGCGACCGCAGCGTCGAGGACGTGGCGCCGGCGTCCATCACGCCGGGCGGCGTGCATCAGTTCGACCTGATCCTGCCGGCGCCGAAACCACCACGCCGGCCCCCGGATCGCTGAGCGGGTCCGTCTGCGGCCTCGTCAGCCCCTCAGGATAGCCAGCGCCTGTTCGGCCAGGGCCGGGGTCCCGTTCACGGCCTCACGACCCTCCGTGGCGGCGTTGCCGGCCAGTACGCGGCGGTAGACGCCCTGGCCGATCGAGGCCAGGCGGAAGATGCCGAAGGCCATGTAGAAGGCCCAGTCGTCGATGCCCGAGCGGCCCGTACGCCGGCAGTAGGCCGCGACGTAGGCCTCCTCGGTCGGGATGCCGCTCGCGGCGAAGTCGACGCCATCCAGGCTGCCCCACCCCGGCGAATGCGACCGCCAGAGGAAGCCGTTGTAGGCGATGTCGGCCAGGGGGTGGCCGATGGTCGAGAGCTCCCAATCCAGCACCGCGATGAGCCGAGGCTCGGTGGGATGGAACATGACGTTTTCCAGCCGGTAGTCGCCGTGGGCGATGGAGACCGACTGGTCGACGGGGATCCGGCCGGGAAGCTCGGCGATCAGGGCCTCCATGGCCGGGATCGATTCAGACTCCGCGTCGCGGTACTGCCGCGTCCAGCGCGCGACCTGGCGTTCGAAGTAGTTGCCGGGCCGGCCGTAGTCGCCCAGGCCGGCGGCCTCGAAATCCACCGCGTGGAGCTTCGCGAGCGTCGCATTCAGGTCGTCGTAGACCGCGGCGCGCTCGGCAGGCGCCAGGTCCGGCAAGGTCGCGTCCCGGAAGATGCGGCCCTCCAGGTAGTCCATCACATAGAAGGTCGTGCCGATGATCTCGGGGTCATCGCAGAGCGCGCGCATCACCGGCACGGGGATGTGGCCGGCCAGCGCCTTCATCGCGCGATATTCCCGGTCCACCTGGTGGGCGCTGGAGAGCAGTTGGCCCGGCGGCTTCTTGCGCAGGACATAGAGCCAGCCGTCGCCGCCGGTCAGCAGGAAGGTCGGGTTGGAGGCCCCGCCCTGGAACTGCTTCACCCGCAAGGGCGCCTGGAAGCCCTCCACGTTCGCGGCCATCCAGGCGGCCAAGCGCGCTTCGTCGAAGCGGTGGGCGGGAACGACGTCGCGGACAGCAGGTTCGGCCATGGCCGCCATGCTCACCGAGCGTGCGCCCGGGTCAACTCTGTCGCTGCGGAAGGAGCGCCCTATTCCGCCTGTGCGATGGCCTCGCTGCGGCGGACCTCCGCCTCCTGCAGCATCGTCTCCGGACCCGATGTCACCGAGAGGAAGGTCACCGGCTTGCCGCCGACCGCAAGGAAGGCGTGACCCATCGTGCTGTCGAAGTAGATGCACCCGCCGGTTTCGACCTGCAGCGGCTCGTAGAACTCGGTGTGCACCTCCAGCGTGCCGTCGAGCACGTAGACCATCTCCTCGCCCTCGTGGCGCAGGTACCCGCCGACCTCGCGGATGTCGGTGGCAGTGATGGTGCCGATGATCGGCGTCATCTTCTTGCCGGTCAGCTCCGTGCACAGGTAGCGGTAGTAGTAGGGGTCGGTCTGGATAACCCGGCCCTGGCCCGGCGGCGTGAAGGCCCGGCGTCCGCTTGGCGTGCCGCCGGTGGCCGTGTGCCCGCCGGACAGCAGTTCGGTCAGGTCGACGCCAAGCCCGTGCGAAAGCTGGAGCAGCTTTTCGTAGGTCAGCGACAACCGGTTGTTCTCGATCCGCGACAGGGTCGACGTGGCGAGGCCCGTCTTGGCGCTGACCTCGGCCAGCGACCAGGAATTGCGCTGACGCAGCGCGCGCAGGCTCTCGCCAAGGACGTTGGCCTCGGCCGCCGCGGCGCTGCCCGCCTTGCCTGCGGATTCACTCTGACTCATCCAATACCTCGAACGCAGCAATCGTTGCCTGATCTTACAGCGTCGAGCACCTGCTGCGCCAACGATCATTCCGTTGCGCTTTCGGGACAAGCTTGCGCTGGATCAGGCAGCGCCTCCGACCAGCTGGGCGAACGAGCGGAGATCGATGTTCGACCCACAGAGCAGGATTGCGACCCGTTTGCCGGCGATCCGCTCGCGGAACGGCCCAAGCGCCGCCGCGGTGGAGGCCGCGCCGCCCGGCTCCACCGCGAGCTTCAGCTCCCTGAAGAGCAGCGCCATGGCGTCGACCATCGCGGCGTCGGAAATGAGCGCAAGCTCGTCCACCGACTGGCGGCACAGCCCATAGCTGTAGGGCAGGGTTCGCGGCGGCGCGAGGCAGTCGGCGATGGTCGTGATGGCGCCGGCCGCCTGAGGCCGACCCGTCTGGAACGAGCGGTACATGGTGTCCGCCCCTTCCGGCTCGATGGCGTAGATCCGGCATTCCGGCCGTAGTTGCTTGAGGGTCGAGGCGAGGCCGGAGCACAGCCCCCCGCCGCCGATCGAGACCAGCACCGCGTCGAGGTCCGGGATCTGCTCGACCAGTTCCAGCGCGATCGTGCCGGAACCCTCGGTCGTATGGACGCCGTCGTAAGGGTGGATCGCTGCCCGCCCTTCCCGTTCCTGGATTTCGCGCACCATCTCGCTGGCGGCGTCGCCGTCGGGCGCGAAGAGGACCTCCGCGCCAAGGCCCCTGCAGGTCTCGATCCGCGCGGGGTTCGCCGAGCTCAGCATCACGACCTTGGCGGTGACGCCCAGGACCTGCGCGGCGAAGGCCACGGCGATGGCATGGTTGCCGGAACTGAAGGCCGTGAGCCCCCTCGACCGTTCCGCCACCGGCAGCTGCAGGGCGGTGTTCAGGGCGCCGCGCGCCTTGAACGAGCCGCCGACCTGGAGCAGCTCCAGCTTGAGCCAGATCTCCGTGTCATCGCCGAACAGGCGGCGTGCAACCGGTCCGAGCCAGGGGACCACCGGGGTGCGCACGATATGGGGCGCGATACGCTCGGCGGCGGCGGCGACGGCTGCAAGCGACGGCGCGACCGGACCGCCACCGATGGGCGGCCGCGACGTCGCAAGATCGTCAGACCTGACCATGATCACCTCAACGCTGACATGAAATGCGCTGGGCAAGCGCCGGTCGGTGGCTGGGCCTGAGGCTCAGCCGGCGCGACAGCCCAGTCTTCAGATTCGGTGGGGACGCCCGCCCAGGTGGGTTCGGAGCCAGGCGGGCGTCCCCATACTGGGCGCTTAGTGACGAAAGCGTACGCCCAGCAGGAAGGTGCGGCCGATGGTGTCGTAGAGGGCCGAGTTGGTTGCGAACAGGCTGTCCGGGTTGGGGATGATCGGCGGGTCGCGGTCGAACACGTTGTTCACCCGTCCGAAGGCCTCCAGCCGACCGGCGTCGCTGTCGCGAATGGCGTAGCGGAAGCCGAGGTCCAGGTAGGTCCGGCTGCTGAAGTGCGGGATGTTGATGTCCCGCGGGCCGAAGGTCGCGTCATAGACGCCGCCGCCCACGTAGCGGATGTTGGCGATCAGGCCGAGCGGCCCGCTGTCGTAGCCGACTGAGCCGTTGGCCATCCAATGCGGCTTGCCGCCGCCCGGCGTCAGGCCGTTGCCTCCGACCTGGCCGGCCCGGTCGATCCGGGTGACCCCGTCGTCCGTGGTCAGCTTGTCCGTGTAGGTCCCGAGCGCCTGCAAGGTCAGCTGCCCGGCGGCGCCGGTGAAGGGGTTGGTCACCGGGTGGACATACTGAGCTTCCAGGTCCAGCCCCGAGGTGAACAGCTCCGCGAGGTTGACCCGGCCAGCCTGGATCGAGACGATCTGGTTCTGGGCGTTGCGGGTGATGGCGCCGCAGAGCGCCGCATTGCCTGCCTGGCACCGATCGATGAAGTCCTGCGCGCCGATCGTGGCGATCACGCCCTTGATGCTGATCCGATAGAGGTCGACCGAGGCCTGGAAGCCGGGAAGCCAGGCCGGCGTATAGACGACGCCGACGGTCGTCGTGTGCGCGAACTCGGCGTCGAGATCGGGGTTTGGCGCGCGGACGATCTGCACGAACGGCGTGGAGTTCGTCACCGGATCGCGAAGGTTGCCGAAGGTCGCGCCGCCGAACGAGAACAGCTCGCCCTGGTTCGGAGCGCGAATGTCGCGCGAGCGCGTCCCCCGGAAGCGAAGCTCGTCGGTGACCGTGTAGTTCAGCCCGACCTTCCAGCTGTTGGCGCCGCCGATCGTGCTGTAGTCGACGTAGCGGTCCGCCACGTTGAGCTCCAACGACTTGGCCAGAGGCGCATCCTTCAGAAGCGGGATGACGGCTTCACCGAACACCTCCTTCACCGAGATCTCGCCACCGAAGTTCTTGGGGTTGCCGATCAGGAAGGCGTTGGCCTGCGAGAGCGGGTCGACACGCTGGTCAAGCTCGTCCTTGCGGTAGTCGAGGCCGGCGGCCACCGAGATCGGCCCGGCCCAGGTCGAGAAGAGCTTGCCCTGAGTGCTGGCGGACACGGCATGCTGGCTGATGACCGTCAGGCGATGGCCGTTGCCGGTGACGTAGCCGATCGACGCGGCCGAGGGCGAGCCCTGCCCGAACGGGTTCAGCGGCTGACATCCGTCGGTCGGGTTCGTCAGCGTCGAACGGCAGGCGACCTGACCGTTGGGCGCCAGGACCGTATCCACCGCGAGGGCGAAGTTTGCGGGGCGCAGGATGCCCTGTTCCTCCAGGGTGACCCGGTCGTCGCCGTACTGATAGTGAGCGTCCCAGGTCCAGTCCGCGTTCAACCGGCCCTCGAGACCCACCACGATGTGACGAGCGGCGTTGTGCGCCACCTCGTGGATCGGGCCGAAATCGGAGTCGAGCCGGCCCATCTGGAAGGTCGTCTGGCCGGCGGTCTGCAGCACGCTGCGCAGGCTCGAAGGCAGGAAGGGATTGTCCGACCGGATCGTGAAGTTGCCGGGGTGGAAGTTGTCGACGAGGTCGAACACGGTGTTCGACTGCGACAGGCCGCCTTCCACGAACACCGACAGCTTGTCGGAGATGTCGAAGCTGGCGCGGGTGAAGAGCGTGTAGCGTTCAAGCGGAACCAGCAGCGTCAGGTCCTGCTGCGGCGCCGGGCCGTCACCGCCGATGGTGCGAGCCAGACCCAGCGCATATGAGCCCGGGTTGTAGGCCAGGGGCGCTCCGCCCGGCCCGAACTGCGTTCCGGCGAGCACGCCCGACAGGATCAGGCCGCCGCGGGTGCCGTTGTTGGCGCGGACGTGCGGCGAGATCAGCCGCGCGAACTGTCCGTTGGTCGCGGTGTAGTTCGGGTTGTTGACGATGCCCCACTCGCCGTTCGCCCAGCTGCGGTCCGACTGGTGGCCGATGCCGTCGTTGTCTTCGTACTCGCCCGAAATCAGGAAGCTGCCGCGATCGTCGGCGAACCGGGCGCCGTAGCTGAGCGCCAGCCGGAGCTCACGGTTGTCGTCGTGGGCGGTGCTGCCGACCTCGGCCTCGCCTTCGAAGCCATCGATGTCCTTGCGCAGGATGACGTTCACAACGCCCGCAACGGCGTCGGAGCCCCAGGCCGCCGAGGCGCCGCCGGTGACGACCTCGACGCGCTCGATGATTGCGCTCGGAACGGTGTTGGCGTCGGTCACGCCGCTGGAGTTGCTGGGGACCTGCCGGCGGCTGTTGACGAGGAAGAGGGTCCGCTGGGCCCCGAGGTTGCGCAGGTTGAACGTTGAACCGCCGCCGCCGGAAACCGTGGACGAGTTGGCTGGGCTGAAGGAGGCCAGCAGTTGCGGCACCTGTGTCGACAGCTGGCCGACGTTGGTGATGCCGGCGTTGCGTATGGCCTCTTCGTTCAGCACGGTCGTGGGGGTCGGCGCCACAAAGCCGGTGCGGTTGATCCGCGACGCGGTGACGACGACCTCGCTGAGATCGCTCACGGCGCTCTCCGCCGCCCCCTCCGCAAGGGCCGGCGACCAGCCCGCCGCCGCCAGGGCCAACCCGCTCGCCGCATACGTCAGCGCGCGCCTAAGGGTCCGCGAACCCGTGCTCGAAATCCTGCTCATTCTATCCCCCGTGGCCGAGTGCCCGGAACGCCAGCAGCGAAGGCTGCCGGCGTCGCGCCAGCTCGACACTCTCGGACATTCCCGATGAGGCACTTGGAACATCCGTACGCAGCAGAGTCAACAGTTACGCAATATTTTTGCGTATACGCACTTTATCTGCTCGCGCCGCAGCGCCCTAGCGGGCGTCGAAAGCCGTCGACGGCGATAGGGATTGCGCGTGGCGCACAGGCTGCCCCTCGACCACGAGGGTCACAGCCTGGCCACCGGTCAGATCGGGCGATGCGCCATCCAGGATCAGGGTGAAGGCGCGCGACTGGCCGCTCTCCAGACGCGCCGAGCCGGTCAGGGTGGCCCAGCGGCCGCTCACCTGAAGGACCCCCAGCTGGGTGGCGGTGAGGACCGTTCGCCCATGCCGATCCTTCAGGACCACGCGCCCGTGGGCGGCGTGCTGGCCGCGCGATTGCTTCAGGTCGAAGGCGAGACGACCGCCTTGGTTATCCGCACCCGGATCGAGCTCCGCGCGCCCCGCCACGCGGCGGGCGACATCGGTTTGGTCAGGTCGGCTAGGCATGTTTCGCGTGCGCAGCAGTTCCGCGCCGCCCTGGGATCCGGTCGGCGCTCCGTCACGCACCGCCACGCGGCCGTTGACCAGGACGAAGACCACGCCTTGCGACAGCTCCGGGTGATCCGGGTCGCCGCGGTCGCGGATGGTCCTCGGATCGAAGACCGTAACGTCCGCCGCCATGCCGGGCGCTAGCCAGCCGCGATCCACGAGCCCCACCACACTGGCCGGCAGGCTGCTCATCTTGCGGATCGCCTCCTCCAGGGTGAGCAGGCTGGTCTCGCGCACATAGTGGCCCAGCACGCGCGGGAAGGTTCCGAAGCCGCGTGGATGTCCAACGACCTTCAGCAAGGAGCCGCAATCGCAGGCCACGGCCACCTGCGGATGGCGCAGCATCCGGACGAGGTCCTCCTCGGCGCCGAAGCGGAGATAGGTGGTCGGCTGGTTGTCGCCGTACTGCTCGTTGAGCCGCAGGACCGCTTCACCGGCGGAGACGCCCCACTCGGCCATCAGTTGCGTCAGTTCGCGCTTGAGCGACGCCACATAGACGCCGGACGGGCCGTTGAAACGCAGGGCGATGATCCGCTCGACCTCGGCCACGAGGCGGGCGCGGGTGGCGGGATCGCGCATTCGCGCGCGAAACGCCGCGGTTCCGCCGTCCAGGGCCCAGGCCGGGATCAGCAGGCTGCGGACGTTGTTGAAACCGTAGAGGTACGGATAGATGTCGCCCGCGGCAAAGCGACCCTGGGCGGCCTCGCCATCGAGGAGCGCCAGGACCTCAGGCGCTCGCCCCTGCTCCGCGCCTTGCGACTTCATGTGGGTGATGACCGGGGTAAGGCCGCTGGCCACCGCGATATCCACCGTCTCGCGCATGCCGACCAAGCCGCTGTAGTCGGTGGCGGGCGACAGGCGTTCATGGTTCGGGAAGTTCGTCCGCCACGGCGCGGCCGCCGAGACCACGCCGACCACCTCGTCACGCTGCGCGTAGAAGGCGGGCTTGTAGTCGAGGCCCGCGGACACGCCCCACGCGCCCGCGGCCAGGCCGTCGGCGATCCGCTTGCGCATGGTGGCGATTTCCGACGCGGAGGCGCGCCGATCGCCCGAGCCCATCACCTCCAGCCACGCGGCGTTGAAGCCGATGTAGAGGCCGAGGTTCGTCGCGAGGCCGTTGGCCGACATCCTTGCGAGCTGCGCCCGAAGGTCGGTGTCGCCCAGGCCGTCGGCGTTGCTGATCTCGGTGGTGACGCCCTGGGTCAGCATGTTGACCGCCGTAGCGGCCGCTGAGGCCTCGGGGTGGCCGTGGATGTTGATGAAGCCTGGCGCCACCACCAGGCCACGAGCCGGCAGGTCGACCGCTGCGCTGTCGCGGGAGAGATCGCCGATCCTGGCGATATGACCGCGCCGGACCGCGACGTCGGCGACGTAGCCCGGCGCGCCGGTCCCATCGACGACCGTCCCGCCGCGAAGGATCACGTCGAAGGTCTCGGCCCGGCTCGAACCAGCCGAGACGACGAGCCAGAGCGCGGCGGCTAGCGGGATACCTATCGGTCGGCGCGTGACCATGCGCGCCTCAGGGCTTCGGAAGCTGGGCGAGCACGTCCTTGCGGACCTTGGCCACCACATGCATCTGCGCGCCGATCACCGCGGCGACGTCGTATTCGAGCGCGGCGCCCATCACGGCTGCCACTTCCGAATCGTCCAGGCGATAGGTCTGCTTCAGCCAGACCGCCATGCCGGTCGTCGCCCGTCGCAGGGCGCCGTCCAGCGATCCCCAGATGCCGGAAACCATGACGTAGTCGAGGTTCTCCGCCCACGGCTGGCCCAGCGCCGGGCCCTTGATCACGTCGACCTGGAACTCGACGTCCATGGAGGTTTCCAGGCCCTGGCCGGTCACTTCGCCGTCCGCCTGGCGGGCGTGGCCATCTCCGAGGTAGATCAGCGCGCCGGGCTGGAAGACGGGCAGATAGAGCGTCACGCCTTCCCGGATTTCCGGGTAGTCGAGGTTTCCGCCCCACTCGCCGATCTCGCGGTTGGGGACCGCCCGACCGCCGGGCAGCGCCACCGTGACCACGCCCAGCATCGGCCGCAGCGGCATTCGGAAGTCCTTCAGCTTGTCGCTTGGCGAGCGAAGGCGGGCCGTCCCGCTCGCGGGGTCCAGGGTCCAGAACACGTCGCGGATCGCGCCGGGCTGCGGGGCGTAGCCCGGCGTCAGCACCGCGGGATCGAGAGCCGCGTTCATGCGCGCGGTATCGCGGTTGGGCTTCAGACTCTTGATGCGGATCGCCACCGTGTCGCCGGGCAAGGCGCCCTCCACATAGAACGGTCCGGTTCCCGGATTGCCCGGCATCGAGACGGAGGCGCCGCTCGCGTCGATCCCGTAGGGGTCGATGGTCCGTGTCCGGATCGTCTCGCCCGGCGATACCAGCATCACGGGCGCGGGCGCCGCCGAGTTTGTCGGGTGATAGCCGATGGGGTCATAGACACGGGTCCTCGCCGCACCCGGGGCCGCCGCCGACGGTCGCACCGCGGCCAAGCCCACCGGGGTTCCGAAGATCCGTCCCTGCCCTGCCAGACCCGACCGGTCCGGCCGCAGCGAGATGGTCCCGACCTCCTGGCCGCGACACGCAACGGTGAGGCGAAGCTCCTGGCCCACCACCGCCCCGGCATAGGTCAGCGGGCAGTACTGCAACGGGTCCAGCGGACCCGATTGTCCGGCAAAGGCGTCGCCCTTGCGGGTGAGGTCCAGCCTGGCGGAGACCGAGCCCTCGACCATGGTGGAGGTCAGGGTCCAGACGCCCGTGAGATCGGGCGCCGCGGCCGCGGGAGAGTGCACCGCCAGAGCCAGGGCGAGGCCGAGGGCCTTCGGCAGAATCGGGACGCGCTTCATCTGGGATTTCCGGTTCCGCTTCGGGAAAGGATGGGGAGAGGGTCAGACGCCGACAGCTCGGCGGGCGCATCGGCTTCGGCGGGCTCCCACCGATCCAGCACGGCGATCGCCACAGCATTGCCGATCACGTTGGTGGCGGTGCGGCCCATGTCGAGGAAGTGGTCCACCGCTACGATCAGCGCCAAGCCGGCGGCCGGGATGTCGAAGTATGGCAGGGTCGCGGCGATCACCACCAGCGAAGCTCGCGGCACCCCGGCGATGCCCTTCGACGTGACCATCAGCAACAGCAGCATGGCGATCTGCTGGGCGACCGAGAGGTCCACGCCGTAGGCCTGGGCGATGAACATGCTGGCGAACGCGCAGTACATCATCGAGCCGTCGAGGTTGAACGCATAGCCGAGCGGCAGCACGAAGCTGGCGATCCGCGGGCGCACGCCGAAACGCTCCAGCGCGTCGAGCATGCGTGGATAGGAGGCTTCAGAGGAGGCCGTCGCGAAGGCGATGAGGAACGGCTCGCGGATCTCGCCCGCGAGGCGGCGCATCTGGCGGGTCCCCAGCGCCGCCGCGCCCACCGCCAGCAGAACGAGCCAAAGGGTCGCCAGCCCCAGATAGAACGTGGCGACGAAGCGCGCGAAGGTGCTGATGATCTCCAGGCCGCGGACGGCGATCACGCCGGCGACGGCGGCGAACACCGCCAGCGGCGCGAACCGCATGACATAGCCTGTGATCCGCAGCATGAGCGCCGCCAGGCTCTCGAGTCCACGCAGGATAGGTCGCCCCGCCTCCCCGATCGCAGCCAGCCCCGCGCCGGCGAAGAGCGAGAAGACTACGATCTGCAGCACTTCGTTGTCGGCCATCGCCCGTACGACGGAGGTCGGGACGACATGCTCCATGAAGGCGCCCAGCCGGAACCCGACGGCGGCAGGACCCGCATCGGTCGCCGCCACGGCAAGGCCGACGCCGTGGCCTGGCTGCAGCAGGTCCACGATCAGCAGGCCCAGCCCCAGGGAGATCAGGCTGGCCACGAAGAACCAGCCGATGGCGCGCATGAGCAGGCGGTTGGCCGCCGCGCCGTCGCGCATCTGGGCCGCGCCCGTGACAAGCGTCGCGAGGACCAGCGGCGCGATCACCATCTTCACAAGCCGCAGGAAGGTCGCGGTTACGACGTCCAGGACCTCGACGATGCGTCCGGTGGCCGCTCCACCCCAGACGTTCAGGGCGCAGCCCACGGCGACGCCGAGCACGAGGCCGCCGAGGATCTGCCCGGTCAGCTGGCGGTGAGCGCCTGTGGACCCTTGCCGCGGGCCCGCAAGCTCAGCGGACGAGCTCAGCATGGCGACGCGCGTAGGCGAAGTAGACCACCAGGCCGATCGCCATCCACACCAGCAGGCGCACGAAGGTCGCCACCGGAAGCTGGGCGATGAGATAGAGGCAGCTGACGATGCCGAGCGGCGCGGTGAGCCACCAGACGGGCGTGCGGAAACCGCGCGGCAGGTCCGGGCGCTTGAGGCGCAGATAGATGACTCCGCCGCATATCAGCGCGAAGGCCAGCAGGGTGCCGATCGAAACGAGTTCGCCCAGCACGCCGATGGGAAACAGTCCCCCGAAGGCTGCGGCGATCACGGCGGTGATCGCCGTTCCGGCCACCGGCGTGCGCCGCTTGGGATGGACCCGACCGAAGGCCGGCGGCAACAGGCCATCGCGCGCCATCGCGTAGAAGATGCGCGACTGGCCATAGAGCAGCGACAGCAGCGTAGACGCGAGGCCCACGGTCGCGGCGATCGTCACCAGGGGCTTCAGCCAGGCGAGCTGCGCGCCCACGTGGTCCACGGCGGCGTAGATGGGCGCCGGCACGTCGAGCATGGCGAACGGCGCCATGCCGGTCACCGCGAAGCACGTCAGAATGTAGAGCACCGTGCAAAGGGCGAGCGAGGCGAGGATGCTGATCGGCAGCGTCCGTTGCGGGTCGCGCGCCTCCTGGGCGGCTGTCGAAACCGAGTCGAAGCCCAGATAGGCGAAGAAGATCACCGCGGCGGCGGCGGCCACGCCGCTCAGGCCGTACCGCGACGCGCCGGTGACCGGATCGATCTCGAGCGGCGGAATGAACGGCGTCCAGTTGGCCGGGTCGGCGTGCAGCAGGCCGAACACGATCACCAGCACCACTACGCCGACTTTCAGCATGACGATCGCCGCATTGATGCGGGCCGACTCGCTGATCCCCACGACCAGGACGGCGGCGACCAGCGCCACGATCATCACCGCCGGCAGGTTGATCAGGGCGCCGGTGGCGACCAGGGCGTGGCCGGCGCCCTGCGCGAAGGGCGCTTGGGTGAGCGCGGCCGGGAGATGTATCCCCAGGTTCGCGAGCAACCCGGTGAAATAGCCGGACCAGCCGACCGACACCGCGGCGGCGGCGAAGAGGTACTCCGCCATCAGGTCCCACGCGATGATCCAGGCGATCAGCTGGCCAAGGGTGGCGTAGGCGTAGGTGTAGGCCGAGCCAGCGACCGGGATCATCGACGCAAGCTCGGCGTAGCAGAGCGCCGAAAGCGCGCAGACGAAGCCGGCGATGACGAACGCCAGGGCGATGGCCGGCCCCGCATGCTGGGCGGCGGCCTGGCCGGTGATGACGAAGATGCCCGCCCCGACGATCGCGCCGACCCCGAGCATCGTCAGGTGGAAGGCGCCCAGTCCGCGCCTCAGGGTTCCCTCACCCTCGTCCTGCGCCTGCGCGAGCAGAAGGGCGATCGACTTGCGGTGGAAGAGCGAGAGCGGCTTGCGGGCTGCGGCCAGATCGGCGGCGACAGGGGTGGTGGCTGTGGCGGCGACGGGATCGTTCACCGTGCGGGGTCCAGGCCCAGGGCGGCGCGCTCGACCACTTCGAGTACGCCGTCGAGCGACCGGAAGCCGTTGGACAGCAGGGCGATCGTGACCTTGTCGTCGGGATAGGTCCTGAGCTGGGACGTGAAGCCCTCGATGGCGCCGGAATGCCAGTACTCGCGGTGGCCCTGCAGGTTCGAGATACGGATCCCGAAGCCGTACTCGTAGGGGGGGATCGGCGGGGCCGACCGACCGGGCGCGGCCCACAGACCCTGGCTTGTCACTCGGCCGTCCTTGAGGCGCGCCGGCGTGGTCATCTCGGCGAGCAGCGGGCGGCTCACCAACTTGCCGCTGAACAACGCCTCGTACCAATGCGTGAGATCGCCGACGGTCGAGCGAAGTCCTCCGGCCGGACCCGGCGTCGTGTAGGGAATCTCGGCCGCGTTGCGGTAGCCGCCCGGACGCGTGGAATCGCGCTCGTAGCCGGCGGCGCGGTGCGGGACGATGTCCTGGGCCTCGTCCATCGCGGTGTTCCGCAGGCCGAGCGGCTTGAAGATGTTGTCGGCCATGAACTGGCCGAGCGGCTGCCCGGACACCTTTTCGACGATGGCGCCCAGCACGTAGTACCCGGAGTTGCTGTAGCGGTAAGCCGTGCCCGGCTCGAAATCGTAGAGCGGTTGCAGGCCGCGGATCAGGCCCAGCATCTCGGGCGTCGTGCGCTGGACGGCCAGCTCCGGCTTGCCGTGGTAGGTCTCGTCGTAGGTCGCCAGACCCGAGGTGTGGGTGAGGAGCTGCCGTACTGTGACGTCGCCCGCGCGCGGGAAGTCCGGCAGGTAGGTCGCGACCTTGTCGTCCAGCGAAAGTTTGCCGCGCTCAACCAGGATCAGGACCGAGGCGGCCGTGAAGGCCTTCGTGTTGGAGGCGATCCGAAAGACGGTGTCGGGGGTCGCGGGGATGCCCCACTCGAGGTTGGCCTTTCCGTAGGCCCGCGAGAACACGACCTTGCCGTCCTGAACCACCTCGATCGCCAGCCCGGGCGCGGCGCCGCTCTCGATCTGGCGCGCGGCCGCGCGATCGATCGCCTCGGCTGCCGCGGGCCCGAACGCCGGGGCGGCGACGCCAGGCCCCGCGCCGAGCGCTACGGCCGCCGCAAGGACGGCAGTTGTGGTTCGGATTCCCAAGTCGCTTCTCCCCTGACCTTCAAACGAGACCACCTTCACGCAATGGTGTCAAATTATTCGCAACAAAATTGCGTATACGCAGAATCTCGCCTATTTCGGCGGCGCCATAGGGCGTCCGACGTTGCGTCGGACAGCTTCGCGATGGTCGGGGAGAAGCAGCATGCGAAGAGGCGCTCGCCTGGGCCTGGCCCTCGCGCTGGCCGGCGGACTGGCCGTTGCGCCGATGGCGTCGGCGCGGACCCTGTCGACGGAAATCGACCGGCGGGCGACGCTGGTCGAACCCCGACTGATCGCCTGGCGCAGAGACATCCATTCGCACCCGGAGCTCGGGAACGGCGAGGTCCGCACCGCGAAACTGGTCGCCGATCATCTGCGTGCGCTGGGCCTCGAGGTCCGGACCGGCGTGGGCGGAACCGGCGTGGTCGGCGTCTTGCGGACCGGACGGCCGGGACCTGTCGTGGCGCTGCGAGCCGACATGGACGCCCTCCCCGTTCAGGAGGCGACGGGCCTGCCCTTCGCCTCGCAGGCCACCGGGGACTACCGCGGCAAGGTCGGACCCGTGATGCATGCCTGCGGTCACGACGCTCACGTGGCGATCCTGATGGCCACGGCCGAGGTGCTGACGGCCCTGAAGCCGGACCTGCGAGGCGTGGTCGTTTTCGTCTTCCAGCCGGCCGAGGAAGGGCCCGCCGACTTCACGCCGGAGGGCGCCCGTAGCTGGGGCGCGAAACGGATGGTCGAGGACGGCGTCCTGGATGACCCTAAGGTCGACGCGGTGTTCGGCCTGCACGTGCTCTCCGGCGTCGCGTCGGGACGGCTGGAGTGGCGAAGCGGGCCGACCCTGGCGTCAGCCGATCGCTTCCAGATCCGGGTGCAGGGTCGGCAGACGCATGGCTCGGCGCCATGGCGCGGGGTCGACCCGATCACCCTCGCCGCCCAGGTCGTCATGGGCCTGCAGACCATTTCGAGCCGCCAGGTGGACGTCACCAAGGCGCCCTCGGTCATCACCCTGGGCCAGATCCACGGGGGCGCGAGGGAGAACATCATCCCCGACGCCGTCGACCTCGAGGGGACGATCCGCACCTACGACCGCGCGATGCAGCTCGACATCCATAAGCGGATCAAGCGCACCGCCGAGCTGATCAGCGAAAGCGGTGGCGGCTCGGCGGACGTGAAGATCGTCGAACTCTTCCCGCCGACGGTGAACGACGATGAGCTGACCCGGCAGATGTCGCCGACCCTGCAGCGGGTCATGGGGCCCGGAAACTGGAACGACGCACCGGACAAGCGAACCGGGTCGGAAGACTTTCCGTTCTTCGGGGCCCGGGCGCCCAGCCTCTATGTCCACCTCGGCGTGACCCCGCCGGACAAGCTGCAAACCGCCGCCGCCAACCACTCGCCCCTGTTCTACGTCGACGAAGCCGCGCTGCGGCAGGGCGTGCGGGTGATGACCAGTCTCGCCGCCGACTACCTGAATGGCGTGGGCGCGAAACCCTCGACAGCCAGATGAGAACCATGTCGCTTGAGCCGCATTTCGCACCCACCTTCGCCACCGGCGACTACGTGTTCGTGTCGGGCCAGCTCGCCTTTGGGGCGCGGGGCCGGATCGAGGGCGACGTCGAGCGCCAGACGCAGACCTGCCTAGAAAACCTCGAGACCCTGTTGCGCACCCACCGCCTCGACCGGCTCGACGTCGTGAAGACGACGGTCTGGCTGCGAAGCAGTGAGGACTATGCAGCCTTCAACGGCGCCTACGCTCGGTTCTTCGGGACGCATAGGCCGGCGCGTTCGACGCTGATCTGCGCGCTGGCCCTGCCTGAAGCCGTGGTCGAGGTCGAGGCGATCGCCGCCACATTGCGGATCCAACGCGGGGCGCGCGGATGACCAGCGCCGAGCT
>JBOHKZ010000159.1:0-1769 GCA_050729355.1 Phenylobacterium sp.
CATGCCGTCTCGGCCGATGGTCGGATGGTGGATCGAGCCATAGCCGATCAGGTCGCCGCCGGTGACGCCTGGCGCCTGGGCGGCCGGCGCCTCTTCCTGGGCCCGGGCGGCCGGCGCGGCCATGGCCAGCGCCATTAGCCCGCTGACGACGACGCGCTTGAAACTCACGCCGGCAAGATCCGTGCGGCTGACCATGTGCAACTCCAGAAAACAAAAGCCCTCCCGCCGAAGCGGGAGGGCCGATGGTTCGTCAGAAGGACTTCTTCACGTCCACATAGAGGTAGCGGCCGTAGGGGTTGTAGACCGACCCCGCGTAGGCCCCGCCCCCGAAGCTGCCGGGATAGAGCGGCGCCAGCTTGTCGAAGAGGTTGCGCACGCCCAGGCGGACCTGCGTCCCCTTCACCCAGCGATTGTCGTCGCCGAATTCGTAGGCGACCGACACGTTGTGGGTGACCGTGCTCGGCACGTTGAAGAAGGTGCCGTCCGCATTGGTCAGCGCCGTCGAGTAGAAGCTGCCGGTGTAGACCACGAACCAGTTGGCGCTGAGCTGACCGCGCTGCCAGCTCAACGCGCCCGACCCGCGCCATTCCGGAACCCCGTTCTGGCCGATCAGGTCCGCCGCGCCGGTGATGGTGGTGCCGGCGTTGATCTGGCCGGCCGCGCGTGCGTCCAGCAGCTGCTGGATGCCGGTCGTCGGCCGCTGATAGAGCTTCGTCTGGTGGGTGATGTTGATGTCCAGGCCGAAGTCGCCGTAGTCGTCGGTGTTCAGGCGGTAGATGAAGCCCACGTCGACGCCGGACGCCTGTTGCGGCAACTGGTTGACGTACTGGTCATCGACGTACTGCACCGTACCCGCCGGCGTCAGGCCCGTGCCCACGAAGGACGCGATCTGGTCGGGGGTCGGCGCCGCGCGGTGCACGTTCGGGTTCGTCGTACCCTGCAGGCGGTCATAGTAGTCGAGGATCAGGGCGTTGCCCTCGCCGAACAGGCCGATGAGGTTCTGCTGCTTGATCTTCCAGACGTCGACGGTGAGCGTCGCGTGGCCGAACTCCCGCGGCAGGAACTCGGACTCCAGAACGACGCCGTAGGACAGCGAGGTTGAGGTTTCCGGCTCCAGGTCCTCGTTGCCCGCCCGCCGGGCCTGGGTCGCCTGGCTGCGCGCGCACTGGTTGAAGCTGGCGATCCGCTTGGCCCGCAGGTCGGCCTCGCAGAAGATGTAGTCGGTGCGGTTGTTGCTGCGGCTGACCACCGAGACGTTGAGCTGCTCCAGGTTCGGAGCGCGGAAGCCCTTCGACCAGGACGCACGCAGGCGTGCGCCGGGGACGATGTCCCAGGCGCCGGCGACCTTGGGCTTCGCGACGCTGCCGACGTCGCTGTAGTGCTCGGCCCGCCCGGCGATCTGCAGGTCGAGGCGGTTCATCAGCGGGATGTTCATTTCCGGCGAGACCACCGGGATCTGGAATTCCGCGAAGGCCGACTCCACCGTCCGCTTGCCGTGCACGTCCGGCGAGTTGCTGGTGCCCACGACGTCGGTCGGATAGTTCACGCCGGTGACGGCGTCGGTGTAGGTGATCGTCCCGTCGACCCGGGGATCGCGGTCGTCGGTATAGGTCTCGTGGCGAGCCTCGACGCCGAGGGCCACGCCCACGTCACCCGCCCATATCGTGAAGAGGTCGGGCCGGCTGACCTTGAAGTCCCACAGCGCCAGCTCGGTCTTGTCCTTGCGCACGATCGGCACGGTGATCGCCGCGATCGCCGCGGCGCTGGAG
>JBOHKZ010000160.1:0-3674 GCA_050729355.1 Phenylobacterium sp.
GTCCTGATGTCCATCGCGCCGGTGCCGCCCCTGGTGCCGGGTCAGCAGCTCGGGATCGGCGCGCGCAAGCAGTACGCCTACGGCATCTATGTCGCCATGGCGCTCCTCACCGTGATCGTCGTGCCCATCGCCCTGGCGGTGGCGGCCCGGGTCTTCGCCCGCGAGGACAGCATCTCGTTCATGACGATGGCCAAGACCGTCGTGACCGGCGTCCTGATCCCCTTGGCCATTGGAATGATCGTGAGGCGCCTGGCGCCGGCGTTCGCAGCGCGTGCGATGCCCTGGCTCTACAAGCTGAGCATGCTGCTCGTGCTGTTGGTGTTCCTGCCGATCGTCATCTCGATCTGGCCGGCGCTGACGCAACTGATCGGCAACGGCACGCTGCTTGGCATGGCGCTGGTGGTCGTTCTCGCCCTGGCCGGCGGCCACCTGCTGGGAGGCCCGGAGCTCGAGGATCGGGCGACGCTGGCCATCGCCAGCTCGGTTCGCCACCCCGGCATCGCCATGATGCTGGCCAACGCCAACTTCGCCGACAAGCGGGTCACCGCCGCGGTGCTGCTGTTCCTGCTGGTCGGCCTGATCGTGGGAATTCCCTACAAGCGCTGGATCAAACGCTCCATGGCGCAGCCCACGGCCCCGAAAGCCGCCTAGGCAGGAGCGCGCGCCCAAGCGGGTAACCCGCGTTCGCGGCCTCAGGTCTCGGCCCGATAGCGCAGCGCTTCGCGGCGTGACCCCATGGTGGGGCTGGCGCACCGCACATCCCCCCCCCGCGGTGCGCAGCGGGCTCGGGCTTGACGCCCGGATTTTCCCCTCCGACTGCCCCGCAGCCCCTGGCTGCGGGGCTTTCTTTTGAGCGGCAAACTCGGTCTCGCGTCAGGGTTTCACCTGATCCCGGTGCAGGCTGGGCCGTGCAGGATGCTATCGGGCGCGACGGGGGACGAACGCCAATAGCGACACACCCCGTTGCGGCGATGACCCTCGAATCTTCCGTCGCGCCCAGCCAATCCCGCCACGCCGGAATGACCTCACCAGCGATTGGGCCGAGCCCCTGCGCCTCGGGCTATGCGCTAAATCCACACCGGCGGGTGGACTGGAGGTGGCGAACGCCCGACGCGGCGGCTACCTTGGCGGCCTTCTTGTGAGTCAGGACGGCCAGAACGTGAATCGCCCCGCCCTTCCGACCTGGTTCGCCGGGGCGAGCATCGCCGAACGGCTGGGATTGCGCTGATCTCCCATGGCTGAAGCGCCACGCCGCAGGCGCGTGAAGATCATCGCCACGCTGGGCCCAGCCACGACGAGCGCCGAGCGCATCGAAGAGCTGTTCAAGGCCGGCGCCGACGTCTTCCGCCTGAATTTCAGCCACGGCGGCCAGGCCGACCACGCCGCCGCCGTCGAGATGATCCGCAAGGTGGAGCGCCGGGTGCGTCGGCCCATCGCGATCCTCGCCGACATGCAGGGGCCCAAGCTCAGGGTCGGACGGTTCGCGGCCGGCCACACCGTGCTGCAATGGGGCCGCGGCTTCCGCCTCGACCTTTCGCCACGGCCGGGCGACGGCGAGCGCGTGCAGCTGCCCCACCCGGAACTGATGGCGGTGGCTGCGCGCGGCCAGTCGCTCCTGATGGACGACGGCCGCATCCAGCTTGAGGTCGTGCGCCAGACGGCCGAGCACCTGGAGACCCGCGTCGTGATCGGCGGGCGTCTCTCCGACCACAAGGGCGTCAATCTGCCGGGCGTCGCCCTGCCGATCCCCGCGCTCACGGAGAAGGACCGCTCCGACCTGGCCTTCGCGCTGGATTGCGGGGTCGACTACATCGCGCTGTCGTTCGTTCAGCGCCCAGAGGATGTGGCCGAGGCCCGCGAGCTGGTCGGCGGCCGCGCCTTGCTGCTCACCAAGATCGAGAAGCCGCAGGCGCTGGAACAGCTGGACGAGATCCTGCGCCTCTCCGACGCCGTGATGGTGGCGCGCGGCGACCTGGGCGTCGAACTGCCGCCCGAGGACGTGCCGCTGGTGCAGAAACGCCTGATCCGCGCCGCTCACCGCTGGGGCAAGCCCGTGGTCGTCGCGACCCAGATGATGGAGAGCATGACCGAGGCCGCCGCCCCGACCCGCGCCGAGGCCTCCGACGTGGCCACCGCCGTGTTCGACGGCGCCGACGCGGTGATGCTGTCGGCCGAGACCGCCACCGGCAAATATCCCATCGAGACCGTGCGGATGATGGACCGCATCCTGGCCCGGACCGAGCGCGACGAGGACTTGTTGGCGACTCGCGCGGCGCAACGCCCGCCGCCGGAGCCTTCGTCGCCGGACGCAATCTGTGCCGCCGCGCGCCAGGTCGCCGAGACCATCGGCGCCAGCGTAGTGGCCGCCTTCACCATCTCCGGGGCGACGGCGCTGCGCATAGCCCGCCAGCGGCCGGACTGCGGGATCATGGGCCTGACGCCCACCGTGGAGACCGCGCGGCGCCTGGCGCTGGTCTGGGGCGTGCACGCCATCGTCGGCGAGCAGACCTACACCATGACCGAGACCGTCGCCCGGGCCACCAGCCTGGCCCGCACCTCCGGGCTAGCCGAGCGCGGCGAGGAGATCGTGGTGGTGGCCGGCGTCCCGTTCGGAAAATCCGGCGGCACCAACTCCCTGCGCGTGGCCCGGGTGGGCGCAAGGGTTGCGGACTAGCGACGCCTTTTCCCTTTTGACGCGCCACACGCCTGCCTACACCAACCGCGCGCTCGACGTGGCGGCGCCCGCGGAGCACCTTGCGAGGCCATGACCAACGAGGCGCCGCGCAGGCCCGACCCCGACGCCCTGCTGGCCGCCACCGCGCGGCCCGGCCGCGGACGGCTGAAGGTCTTGCTGGGCATGTCGCCGGGCGTCGGCAAGACCTATGAGATGCTGCGGGCCGCCCGTCGCCGGAAGGCCGAGGGCGAGGATGTCGTCGTGGGGGTCGTGGAGACCCACGGCCGCAAGGACACCCAGAGCCTGCTGCGCGGCCTCGAGGTCATGCCGCGCCGCCCGATCGACTACCGCGAGCACACGCTCATGGAGTTCGACCTGGACGGGGCGCTGGAGCGCCGGCCGGGCCTGCTGCTGGTCGACGAGTACGCGCATTCCAACGCCCCGGGGTCGCGCCACCCCAAGCGCTGGCAGGATGTCGAGGAACTGCTGGCGGCGGGGATCGACGTCTGGACGACGCTCAACGTCCAGCATCTGGAGAGCCTGGTCGACGTGATCTGGAAGATCACCGGCGTGCGCCAGCGCGAGACGGTGCCCGACGGGGCGCTCAGCCGGGCCGACGAGATCGAGCTGATCGACATCACGCCCGCCGAGCTCCGCGAGCGGATGGCCGAGGGCAAGGTCTACCTTGGCGAGACCGCGAACATCGCCGCCGAGCGGTTCTTCCGGACCGAGAACCTGACGGCGCTGCGCGAACTGGCCCTGCGCCGCGCCGCCCAAACCGTCGACGACCAGCTGATCGGCGCCATGAAGCGGGCCGGCGTCGAAGGTCCCTGGGCCGCCGGCGAACGGATCCTGGTGCTGGTCGGGCCAGACGCCATGGCGTCGGCGCTCGTGCGTGCAGGCCGGCGTCTCTCCGACATGATGATGAACGCGCCCTGGACGGTGGCGCATGTCGAGCGCCCGAACCTGGCGCCGCCCTCGCCCGAGGCCGCCCAGAAGC
>JBOHKZ010000161.1:0-4837 GCA_050729355.1 Phenylobacterium sp.
GGCCCGAACGCCAGGAAGGCTTCGCCCGACCGCGGCGCGTCGGCCTCCAGCCGCACCGGCGCATTGGGTGCGTAGTGCCGCGCCAGGCGGCCCGGCGAACGCTTCGCGTCCGCTTCGGCTTCGCTGAGCGGCCCGATCAGCGCCTCGATTTCGGCGCGGGTGACGGACCCCGGCCGCAGGAGCCGGGGCTCGTCCAGCAGGGCCACCACGGTCGACTCCAGCCCGATCCGGCAGGGCCCGCCATCGAGGCCGGCGGCGGCGGACACGCCGGTCTCCTCCATGGCGTCAGTGAAGGTCGTCGGGCTGGGTCGCCCCGAGCGATTGGCCGACGGCGCGACCAGCGGGCCGCCGAACGCCTCCAGCAGCGCGTGCGCCACGGGGTGGCCCGGCGCGCGCAACGCCACCGTGTCCAGCCCGGCCCGCGCCAGATCGCAGACCGCCCCCTCATCCAGAACCGGCAACACCAGGGTCAGAGGTCCCGGCCAGAACCGGGCCGCCAGCCGCTCGGCCCGCTCGTCGAAGGCCGCGATCGTCCGGGCCGTGGCGACATCGGCCACGTGCGCGATCAGGGGATTGAAGCTCGGCCGGCCCTTGGCTTCGTAGACCGCGGCCACCGCCCGCGGGTTCGCGGCGTCGGCGGCCAGGCCATAGACCGTCTCGGTCGGCAGGATGACCAGGCCGCCAGCCTTGAGCGCGGCGGCGGCCTTGGCGATCTGGGCTTGCTCGGCATCCACGGCGGTGGAGTTACACCGCCGCGGCCGGGCTTCCTACTTCGGCTTGCGGAACTTGTAGATGAACTGGTCGGTGTGCCCGCGGATGGCCTTGTCGAAGACCACCTTCGTCAGGTCGTCCTTCGGGTTGCGCAGGGCATTGCTCTCGCCCTCGAACACGAAGCCCGCGGCGGTCACCTGCTTCTTCACGATCGCCGGGTCGATGCGGTGCAGGGTGTCGGTGTCGCGCATGCCGGACCCGGCCTGGGCGGTGTGGTCGACGATCAGGAAAACGCCGCCCGGCTTCAGCGCCTTGAAGACCGCCCGGTTGAAGACCATCGGGTCGATCTTGCCCATGAATTTGTCCGGGTAGTCGTGGTAATTCTGGACCGTGAACACCAGGTCGACCGGCTCGGGCGTCGCGAAGGCCGCGCCAGGCTGCTGGATCACCACGGTGTTGGGATAGCCGGCCTTGGCGAGCTTCTTGTTCTCCTCCGGATCGGGCTGGGCTTCCTTGGCGTATTCGTTCGGCCAGATCATGTAGACCTTGCCGGTGGGACCCACCGCCTTCGAGAAGATTTTCGTGAAGTAGCCGGAGCCCGGGATCAGGTCGACGACCTTGTCCCCCGGTTTCACGCCCGAGAAGGCGATCACCTCGGCAGGGTGGCGGCGTGCATCGACGTCCTTCTGGTCGCCCCGGCCGGGGTCGGCCACGGCGGCAGCGATGTAGGGCTTGATGGGCGTGGTCGCGGCGCTCGCGGCAGCGGCGAGGCCGACGACCAGCCCGGCGGCGACGATCAGGGTTTTCATCGTTTCGTCCCGGTTATTGCAGAGCTGGGCGTACCGTCCGGCGCGCACCCGACCCTGTCAACGGCAAGGGCCGACCGTTAGTCGCTCTGAGCGCGCAGTTGGACGCGTATGCCGACCTTGGCGGGGATCTGGTCGGTGGCGGTGAACTCGCCCTGCCCCACGCCGAACGCGATGCGGTCGAGGCTGGCGCGCGCGTTCACGGTGGCCTTGGCCCCATCGATCTTGAGGTCGAACGGCAGGTCCAGCGGCTTGGTCACGCCGCGCAGGGTCAGGGACCCGTGGGCCACGTAGCGCCCCTCGCCGGCCTGGGTGAAGCGGCTGGCGGTGAAGACGGCGCTCGGATGGTTGGCGCTGTCGAACCAGTCGGGAGCCGGCAGCGAGGCGTCGCGCTGCGCGTCGCCGGTCTTGGCCGAGCTCATGTCGATGGTCACCGTGACCTTCGAGCGGTCGAGCTCCTTCGGCCCGAACAGGATGTCGGCCTTCCAGCGGTCGAAGCGGCCCTGCACCGGGTCACCGCTCCAGGCGGTCGTGAAGGTGAGCGTCGAACCGGGCGAGACCTTCCAGTGGACGGGATCGGTGCTTTCGACGGGCGCGGCCGCGGGGGTCGGAGTGGGCGCGGGCGCGGCCTCCGCGACCTCGATGACCGGTGCGGCGGGCGCATCGGCCAACACAGCGGGCGGCGGCGGCCCAGCCGCCATGGCGGGCCTGGGCGGTTGGACGAAGGTCCCGAACGCGGCCACGCCAGCGAAGGCCAGCAGGATCACAAGCAGACGAGGGTCCAGCCAGCGGCCGGCGCCGGCCCCCGGCGCCATGCGGGCCAGTATCGGTTCGTCGCGGCTGAAGAGCTGGTGTTTCAAGGCGCCAGCCACGTGCAGCGCGACCAGCCCATAGGCCAGCCAGGCGAGCGTTTCGTGGGTGTTGGCGGCGATCGTGTTCCAGAGCTCCTTGGCCGCCGGAGCCAGGTCTGCGACCACCGGGACGTGCGGCCACGGGATCGTCCCGTAGAGCAGGGTCGGAACCGCGATCCGGCTGGTCGAGACGGTCAGCCAGCCGGTCAGCGGCATGCCGATCATCACCACGTAGAACCCCACGTGGACGATCTTCGAAAGCGTGGCCTCCCAGCGCGGCAGGTTCGCCGGCAAGGGCGGCGGCGGATTGGCCAGCCGCCAGCCCAGTCGGACCAGGCTGAGGAGCAGGATCGTGATGCCCACCGACTTGTGGAGCTGGAAGACCGCGAAGCTCTCGGGCGTCGGCCGGCCGCCCATCCGCCAGCCCAGGATGATCTGCAGCACAATGGCCGCCGCGATCAGCCAGTGCAGGATGATCGCGACGGTGGAATAGCGCCGGTTGCGGGCGCCTGTCAGGGAAGCGGCGCTCATACCGGGCCTACTTCTTCACGAACTCGATTTCGAAGGAGAGGTCGATGTCGTCGCCGGCGAACTGCCTGGCGTTGTTCACACCGAAGTCGCTGCGCTTGATGCGCCCGGTTCCGGAAAAGCCCATGCGGGTGCCGGCGCCCATCATGCCGGGGCCCGATCCGTTGAAGACCGCGTCCAGCGTGACCGGCTTGGTCACCCCGTGGAAGGTCAGGTCGCCGGTGACCGTGCCACGGCCGTCGGGACTGGCCGTGACCGCCGTGGAGACGAAGGTGATCGCCGGGTATTTGGCCGGTTCGAAGAAGCCCGCGATCTCCTTGTTGAAGTTCAGGTCCTCGCTGTCGATCGACTTCGGGTCGATGCTGATGGTGACCTTGGTCGCCTGCCAGTTGGCCGGGTCATAGGTAAACCCGCCGGTCAGGGCGTTGAAGCGCATGGTGTAGCGGGAGAAGCCGCCCAGGTGCGCGATCTTGCCCACCAGGCCTGCGTGCCGCGGGTCGAGCTCGTAGTTCCCCGCGGGCGCCTTTGATGGGTCGTGATTGGTGGGTTCGGCGAGGGCGGGGGCCGCCAGGGTCAGTGTCAGGGTCACGGCGGCCAGCCCGCCGGTCATGGATCTACGAAGCATCCGCAAGTCTCTCCAGAACAGCCCCGCAGCGCAGATGGTGTGCGACGAGCGTGACCGAAAGGCGGCGCCCGCGCGAACGGCGACTTTCTTCACCGACAGGCCCGGCCTAGAAGATCGCGAAGCTTACGGAGCCCTTGAATGACCTTCCGCGCCCCTGTCCGAGACCTGGCCTTCGCGCTCTCCACGGTGGGGCACGACGCCCTCATTGCGCGGGCCTATCCGGACCTCGACGCCGACACCGTGGCCGCGGTGCTCGAGGCCGCGGGAAGTTTCACCACCGACGTGCTCGCGCCGTTGAACCGCAAGGGCGACACCGACGGCGCGAAATACGCCAACGGCGCGGTCACTGCCGCGCCGGGCTTCGCCGAAGCCTACAAGGCCTTCGTGGCGGACGGCTGGAACTCGCTTTCCGCCGACCCCGCGCATGGCGGCCAGGGGCTCTCCAAGGCCATGGAGTTGGCGGTGTTCGAGATGGTGCACGCCGCCAACATGGCTTTCGGCCTCTGCCCGATGCTCACCCAGGCCGCCATCGAGGCGCTGGCCCAGCACGGAACCGAGCGGCAGAAGCGCCTGGTGCTGCCCAAGCTGGTGTCCGGCGAGTGGACCGGCGCCATGTGCCTTACCGAGCCGCAGGCCGGCTCGGACCTCGCGGCGCTGACCACCATCGCCCGCCCGGACGGGAACGGCGGCTATCGCCTGCACGGCCAGAAGATCTTCATCACGTGGGGCGACCACGACGCCGCCGACAACATCTGCCACCTGGTCATCGCGCGCACGCCCGACGCTCCACCGGGGGTCAAGGGGATCAGCCTCTTCCTGACCTCCAAGTACCTGCTGGACGACGAGGGCGCGCTGGGGTCGCGCAACGACTTCCGGCCCGGCTCCATCGAGCACAAGCTGGGCATCCACGGCTCGCCCACCTGCGTGATGCTCTACGAGGGCGCGCAGGCCGAGCTGGTCGGCCAGATCGGCCAGGGCCTGCCGCATATGTTCGTCATGATGAACGCCGCGCGCCTGCAGGTGGGCGTCCAGGGCGTCGCCATCGCCGAGCGGGCGTTCCAGCAGGCGCTGGCCTTCAGCCAGGAGCGGCGCCAGGGCAAGGCCATCTGGTCCGCCGAATATCCCGCCGCGATCTACGATCACCCCGACGTGCGCCGCACGCTGATGCTGATGAAGGCCAAGACCGAGGCCGCCCGCGGGATCTGCCTGACCACCGGGGTGCTGACCGACCTCGCCCGCCTGGCTGAGACGCCCGAGGAGCGCGCCGCGGCGCTCGCCCGCCAGGAGCTGCTCACCCCCATCGCCAAGGCCTGGTC
>JBOHKZ010000162.1:0-7701 GCA_050729355.1 Phenylobacterium sp.
GATGGGCGAGGCGTTCGATGACCTGTTGCGGAAGTACGGGAAGCATCCCTTCGGGGAGCGTTGACGTGTGGATAGGTTGAATCGTCGAGCGGCCCTTTGCACCCGGCCTAGTCCGGCGGTTGAAGCGTGGGGCCCTCTAACGGCGTTTCAGTGGCTTTCCTTCCCAGGACGAGCGCAGAGCGCTCTCGTGGAAAGCGACGGCGAGGAGGAACTCTTGCGGGTCGGGGGCCGCTGCGGCCTGCGGCGTCGGCGGCTGAATGTCGTAGGTCTTCACGCCAAAGCCTTGCGGTCTCGACCTCGGCCCGCCGCACGTCGGGCTCGGCCATCCAGGTCCAGGATCACGACCTCGATGCGATCGCGCTGGTCAGGACCGAGGCGCGCCTCCAGCATCGCCTTCAGGTCGGGGGGCGTCTGCGCCGGCGGCCGTCCGTCCGGGTGCTTGGGCATGGCCCGTCCCGCCACGGCGCCAAACCACAGCACCAGATAAATTCCCCGGCCGAACGCGCGCCAACTATCCGCGTAGAGCGCGTCGAGCTGTACGGATCCGGCGTCCCAGAGGTCCGAATGCCATTGGCCCTTGATCTCCACCGGCAGGCCCAACAAGCCACGAAGCGCCACGATGTCGGCGCGTTTGCGGTTCGGCATCAGGCTTTCGGGGAGCAGCTGGATATCGGGGGGGAAGCGCGGCTGCAGAAGGGTCACTAGGCGGTCACGACAGATCTCCTCCGACAGAGGCGCATCGCCTGACCAGAAGGCGGTCCAAGGATCGGTTTCGCTCCGCAGGACCTCCATCTGGAAGCGAGCCAACTGGTCGACGACATAGGCTCGCAGGTCGTCGATGGTCTGGGGCGGACCCGCGGACAGGACGGCCACCACATCGTCCAATGCGCGCGGCGCGTAATCCGCGTCGCGCTGCTTACGGACTTGCAGGGCCCGCGCATGGGCGATCCGATCCTCCCACATGGGGATGCGCGCGGCCATGAGCCGGTCAAATGCGGTCGCAGCCTCAGCCGTGGTGAAATCGGCGAGATCGTTGATGCAGGCGCCGATGAAGTCGGAGGCGCTCCAGCCCGAGCTCCCGCCCCAGCCGTCGTCGCCAGCTTCAATGCGAGGCCATCGGGGGCCAACGGCTTCGACCGCGAAGCCGAGTTGCGCCTCGGTCAGTGGCTGGCGACGCGCGCGCCATTTGTAGACCCGCCGGGCGGCCCAAAGGAATTCGGGGTGCTGCGCGGCGGCGGCGACCCGGTCCCGGAAGGCCGGGAGGTCCTGCATGAACGCGCAGCTGAGCCATAACCGCTCTTCCTCGGCGGTCGCGGGGCGCCCCAAACGGGAGACGATGATCGGGTCAAGTGCGGCCGCTTGTCCATCGAGGGCCATCTCGATCAGTTCCATCTGGGTTTCGAGATGAAGATCCGGGAAGATGTTGAGCCATTCGATGGCCAGCTTAGCGCTGACGGCTTCAAGCTTGGCCTGGCGTGTGACGTCGCGCAGGAAAGTCACCGACTTGGCGTTCGCCGCCAGCTGCGGGCTCAGCAGCTGACGGACGAAGGCCTCGAGGCGGGTCGGGTCGCTGAAAACGAGGGCCTCCAGCGGGGGGCCAAGCTCCACCTTGACTGCCTTGGTGTGGAACTCCGCGTAGCGCCACCAGGCCCCCAAACCGAACTCCAGAGTTGTGACCGGAACATCGGCCAGGGAGCGGCCATGTCGAACGCGCTCGGCGAGGCCGGCAATGACGACGCGCTCATCCGCCCATTCCTTTCCATTCGCGTTGCTGGTTGAGAGCTGCTCGACCGAGGGAATGTCCGTGGCCTGCAGAACCATATCGAATCCCGCCAAGGCGGCGTTGGCCAAGTCCTCACCCAACCAGTGCTCCAGACGCTCGGCCGGCAGCACGTCGCGGGGCAGGTCGGTCGTCGGCAGCACATACACTTTCGCTATGAACCGAAGCCATCCGCGGGCGGCGCCGCCCCGTACGGCTTCGATTTCCGGCGCGAGCTTGGCGCGCGTCGCCTTATGCGTGGCGGTGATCTTGGCGCGGTAACGGAGTTGCTGGGCCTGCGCTTCCTTGATGTAGCTGTTGTCGCGCGGCTGAGTGAGCTGTCGCCATTCTTCCGCCAGCGCGGCGTGCCGCGCGCCAGCCCGGGCGGCGATCTCGGCCAAACCGTGCGCCGGCGAGCCCTGCCGCATCAAGGTCCTGATCATGGCCGACCAAAGGTCCACCGCCTTGGCGTCGATCGCCCCCGCGTTCGCGACCGACTGGAGATGATGCAGGCTGTCGGCCTCAGTGAGGCCGAGGCCCATCTTCGCACGTGGAAGGCCGTGCAGCAGAGGTTGCCAAGGGGTGTCGCTAACGGAACTGTCGGTCAAGGCCGCCCACTGTACAGCCTGCCGCCAGACCGGGTCGGCCGCGACCCAGGCGACCAGATCCGCCGGATCCTCGTCCGCTCGGTCGTAATCGTCATCCAGCAGACGAATCCACCGGTAGAACCGTGTCGGGTCCACGCGCAGGTCCTGCTCGGCGACCACGCTGACGAACAGCCGGACCGTCTCGCGGACACTCTGACGGACCGACCATGGCGAAGCCTCTACCGCTGGCCAGGCCAGCCGCACGATCTCGTCCAGGAGGCCCGGCCCCCGGTTCGGATCCAACTCGCGAACCAGCGCCTGGCCTACCCCTGCCATGTGGGTGTGTTGGTCGTCCGGCTTCTGCAGCGCCGACGGCCCAATGACGCGCTCGAAGCGGAGGTAGGCCTCGACGAGCAGAGTGTCCGATAGGCCATCGCCCTGGGCGATCTCGATGACATTGAGCGCCAGTTGCCGCGCATCTTCGGTATCCGCTGCGAACAGCCGCGGGATCAGTTCGGACAACGCCGGCAGCTTGTGGGCGGCCTGTAGGGCGCTGGCGGCTCGGTAGCGTTCCGTCGCTGTGGCCTGCTCGTCATACAGAATGTCGGTGAGCGTCGGGGCCAGCTGGTCCGTCACGGCTGCGCCACGAAGGGCGTCGAGGATCAGGCTGGTCAGGTGGAAACGGCGGTCCTTGGCGCTGAGGATACCCACCAGGTCGTCCGCCAACTCTGGGCGCACGAGGCCGGCGGCGGCGTGGCGGCTCCAATCGTCCGCTCGAAAATAGGGATCTTCTTCGGCGAGGGCTGTCAGCCGCATCAAAAGCTGCCGCGCCAGAGGTACGGACAACCGTTCCGTATCGCCGTACCGGAGCACGCCGTAAGGGTCGGTGTCGATGCAGTCTCGCGCGGCTTCCGCGTTGAAGTGGGCAATCCAGGCATGAAGGCCCCGCAAGGCGGTCGGCACGCCGCCGTTGGTCAGGAGCAGCTGCGATAGGCGCCGAGGTGAGAGCCCGGACGACAGGCGGTTCGCCAGCGCCTTTGCGCCGAGGAATTCTGCGATCACCCTGTGCACGGGCGTGAACAAGCCCTCGCCCTCGCCTCGAAACAGGCGGGTGCCGATTACGTGGCGTCGCCAGGCCGAGTCGCCCAGGGCCTCGAGAGTCGAAAGGGGCGCGAAACCGGCGGGCGTGTCGTGAGGCCGCCTCAAGGAGACGCCCACGTCGCCGGACAGCAGGAGCGCCGAGAAGATGTCCCCGGCCGCCTCGAGCAGGGTCCAGGGCTGCGCCAGCGCCGCGTCCGTCTCGCCGTGGGAAGGATTCTCTTCTCTTACGAGCAGGACGCAGGCGCGTTCGAAGAGTTCAGCCTTGCGCCGTGGCAGCCCACCGCCGGCCTCGGCGACGGCCGCCAACAGGCGCAGGGTCAGGGGATTGCCGAAGAGGTCGTCCAGGCCGCGCTCTTCGAGCTGGTCGAGCACCTGGCTCGCGTTCGCCGCCGGCGCCCAAAGCTCGAGAAGCGCCATGGCGTCGTCGCGCGACAACGGCTGAATGTGAGCGATACGCGGCGGCGCGCCGTAGTCTTGGGCGATCCGGTGACGACCACTCGACGCCTGCCAATCCAAGGAACGGCAAGACACCACGAAGGGCGGATGGCCGAGGGCTGATAGTTGCCGAAGAATCAAGTCGAAGGCGGAGATGCCAACGCTGGCCGTCACCTCGTCCAGTCCATCGATAATCAGGGGCGCGCCAGGTTTCAGGCCGAGCGCGGCCGGATCGTGGGCGCGGGCAAGCCGCCCTGCTTCAATCCGCGTGGCGGGCAAGGCCGCCGCCAGAGCCCTGGTCAGGTCCGATTTGCCGATACCGGGCTCGCCCAACAGCACGAGCGGCAGGTCCGCGACGCCCAGTGTTCGCTCGTCGACGAACCGGCGCGAGGCGTCGCTGTCTTCCAGGAGCAGGCTGCGGGGCAGGTACATTAGGCGGCGTTAGAATCACCGACGATCGGGGGATGAGCTTACCCTCCGGCGACGTCACGCGCACGCCGAGGCCTTCCGCCCAGCACATCGTAGTGCGGAGATGGGCGAGCTCCGGGCGTCTGGGCGTCGCAGCCCTTGTCATCCGGCGAGGGACCGGACCTGAAACGTCGTTTAGCTGGCCGTTACGCATAGGCCTCTCCCGGGCGCCGGCCCGCGGGGCGAACCTGGCCGGCGTTTGGGTCTGTCGTGGAGGTCTGGGCGCCTTGGTCCGCCCAGGCGTCGAGGTCGCAGACCTTGTAGACGACGCGGCCGCCGATCTTGCGGTAGCGCGGGCCGGTCCCGTAGGTGCGATGCTTCTCAAGCGTGCGGCCCGAGAGCTTGAGCCGGCGGCCGGCGGCGGGAGTCATGACGTAGTCGTTGGGACCGAGATTAGCGTCCGGCATGGTGATCTCCACAGGTGGCGCCCCGAGTGGGGCGGAGTTCGTAGAGGCTACGGCTGCGAGCCTCGTCGGGCGATGTCGTAGGTCTACGGGCGGCGTCGAAGGAGTTCGGCCTTCCAGCCCTCACCGGCCCAACCGCTCCTGGCTTCGGTCTGGCGAGGGGGTCCCAGCCCGCAACTGGGGTTTTCCCCGGACCTCCGGTCCTCCTCGCGATCACTGATGCTGCAAAACACCCGGTTCTCCTGCGGTGCGGGGTGAGTCCCCCACGCCGGTCCTGCGCGCCGCGGAGCGGCATTGGGCGGCTCCGCCAGTTCAGGAGCCCATCATGTCCGCCTCAACGCCCGACGATCGCGAAGAGCGCGCCGCGCGCATCGCCCACCTCAACGACGCCCTTCGGCTCACGCCTGGGATTGGGTGGATGATCACCTCCAGCGTTCAGGCCAAGGGTCCGGTCTTTGTTCGCCAGGCCGCCCTTGCGGTCAGCACCTTCGACAACTTCCCGGAGGGTGATGATCCCTATGGCGAACGCGACTTCGGAGCCTTCGATCTGGCCGGCGAGCGGCTGATCTGGAAGATCGACTACTATGATCGGACGCTGCGCGACGCCTCGCCCGATCCGGCGGATCCGGCGGTGACCCGGCGGGTGCTGACCTTGATGTTGGCGACGGACTATTGAACGGCCAACGGCGTCGCTAGGCCGGCATCAACGCCGGCATCATGCCTCTGGCGTGGTGTCGGCGTCCGGTGTGTCGGCGGCCGTCGCAAGATCTATCGAATAGCTGACCTGGGCCGGTGACAGCCGGGCTCGCCACAGCTTTTGGCTCAGGTCCCGCCGAGCTGCCGCCTCCTTCAGGCAGCGCGCGATTTGGGCGTCGAACCCCTCGGGGTTCACGATCACATTCACCGGCAGGAACGCGTCCTTGCGGGCCAGGAGCTGACCCGTCTCGGCGTCGTCCAGGCGCAGCCGGCCATTCAGGAAGTAGCCCTTCTGGAACTCCACCACACTGGCGGCGACCTCCATCGCCTCAGCCGTCTTGTCGTCGAACACCAACAGGTCGCGGCCGATCTCAAACTCCAGCCGCTCGTTCTTGAAATCGAGACCAACATGAAATTCCACCAGACCGTCCTCCCGTCGGAAGACCGCTTTCACGCCGCCGGTGATGGCTTCGAGGTGTACGGGCTGCAGCCCGTTGAGGCCGGTGAACGCCGGCTTGTCGAAGAGACCGATATTCAGGACCGGTAGATCAACGGTCAGGTCGGGCGGACAGGGCTCATCGGCGGCGAAGGCGTCGAGGGCCTCTCGCGTGAACAGCGGTTTGAAGCCGGCAAGCTCGTAGAGATGCTCCTTGTAGACGGTCGATGTGGTCTGGATGCCGAGAATCTCCTCGGTCAGCTTCACCGCCATCGCCTGAATCAGCGGAAGGTCCCGCGCCAGGCGCCGCTCATCTTCCGGATCGTCTGGATCGATGATGCGCTGCGTGCCGATCTTTCCGTGGGCGGCGGCCGAGCGGCAGGCGTCATACAGATAGTGGCCGATGTCCGGCTCCGCGGCGGTCAGTCGGGCGAGCACGTCTTTAGCGCGCCCGTCCGCCACCGATCCGATGTTGGCGTTCAGCCAGTTCTTGATATCTCGCGACGTCCCCTGGAAATGGGTCTCGAAGACCCGAAAGTACGAGATGACCGCATAGGTCGCCTGATTCAGCGCCGCGGCCTCTCGGCAGAGCGCCAACGCCAGCCGCGCCTTGGGATCTGCCGGGTCGGGCAGGTAGTCGAGTTCGAAGGGATGGGCGCTTAGGTTGGTCGTTCGGCGGCCGATCATGCCGTAGGCCATGCTCCCGCCGGTCCAGGCCTCGACCCGGGCGCCGGCGTGTTGGTTGATCCAGCAGAGGGCGCTGAGAAACCCCATGATGGCCTTACGGGCTTCGCCGTCGTCCTCACCCGGCGCCATCCTGATGGCGAGGCTCGGAAAATGGCCCTCCCGCGTCGGCGGCAGGATGAAGATGTCGAAATCCCGATAGCGCGCCTTCTGGATCGCCATCGGCCAGAAGAGAGACCCCGAGATATTCGCGACGATCCATTGCCCGCCCGCCGCCATTTCGCCCGTGATGACGTCGCGATGAGATGGCAACTGGGTTCTTGGCGCGAGACGTGGGCCTTCCGGAGTCTCGTCCTCTCCCGTCATTCGAGCAGCTCGTCGAACGGATCTGCGAACCCCTTGGGCGGCGACTCGTCATCCCGCAGAAAATGGGACTTGAAGGCCCGCGTCAGAGTGGGGTCCCCCGTCGCGCGGCAGAGATCGTAGAGCTCTTCCCCGAATCTCATCTCGATGCTGTAGCGCGACGGTCTGATCTGACCCTTGGCCTGATTGAACAGAGCCATGGCGTCACCGCTCACCGGCGCGGTCGACCAGAATTCGAAGGTCACGGGGAGGTGCTTCCAATCCGGATGTTCCTTGATGGCCGCGAAGCAGGTCGGGACATTGTGCTGCAGCCAGCGACGGAAGAGATCGTCGGGGATGGTCGCCCTCGGACTGTAGCCCTTGCACTCGATCACCCGGATCGACTGGTGCTCTCGCACGACCACTAGGTCAGCTTCGGCTTCACCCTTGCCGGCGACCTTGAAGACCCGATTCATTCGCACGCTATCGCCGCCCGACTTCCGGCAGAGCTCCGCGGCCAGGTACTCGAACAACGTGCCGCGCAGCCTGTAGGTCGCCCCTTCAATCTTCGAAAGGCGTCGGAAGAGCGTGTCGAACGCCTCGGGGTCGATGAAGGAGTGAGCGGCGGACTCCAGGACGGAGGTGAGCTGGCGCAGGCCGCCCGCTACCTCTTCCCCAAACAGGTTCGCGGGTGTGGCTGGTATGATTCCGTTGTTCTTCAGGGCCTGGAAGGCCTCGCGCTCGTAGCGGTCAGCGACGAAAATCTGCAGGCACGCACCGACCTTTCGC
>JBOHKZ010000163.1:0-2645 GCA_050729355.1 Phenylobacterium sp.
GGCGAGTACCTGATCGACGGCAACCCGGATCCGCATGACATCCTGCGCATCCTGGGCATCGAGGCGCTGGCCGACTTCCTGGTGAACGAAATCCAGGAGGTCTACCGACTGCAAGGCGTGCCGATCAACGACAAGCACATCGAGACGATCGTTCGTCAGATGCTGCAGAAGGTCGAGATCCTCGAGCCAGGCGACACGGGCCTCCTGAAGGGCGACCACCTCGACAAGTCCGACGTGGACGAGGAAGACGCCAAGACCCAGGCGCGCGGCGGCCGTCCGGCCATCACGCAACCGGTCCTCTTGGGCATCACCAAGGCGTCGCTGCAGACCCGCAGCTTCATCTCGGCCGCCTCGTTCCAGGAAACCACCCGCGTCCTCACCGAGGCCTCCGTCCAGGGCAAGATCGACACCCTGGAAGGGCTGAAGGAGAACGTCATCGTCGGCCGGCTGATCCCGGCGGGCACGGGCTCGTACCTGCGGAACCTGCAGCGCATCGCCGCCAAGCGCGACGAGGCCCTGACCGCCAGCCGCGAAGAGGCCATGGAGCCGCTTCCGGAAGTCATCGCCGTCGAGGCGGAGGCCGAGAAGGTCGAGTCCTAACCGACTTCGGTCAGCAAACGTTACCGAGCGGCCCGGGAGCAATCCCGGGCCGTTTTGGTTTGCGGCCCTAGGGCGGCAGCCGTCCGAGCTTCTTGGCGGCGCGTTTGCTGGCCTGGTGGCCGCTGGTGCCGATGGAGGATTCGCCGGCGCCGGTGATGTAGGGGTCGCCGTCGTAGTCGGAGGGTTCCGGCTTCACCATCGCAGGCGGGCCGCCCGGGCGTTCGGCGGCGGCCTTCTTCGCTTCCTTGGCCGCGGCGGCCTGGTCCAGCAGGGCGCGCTTGGCCGGCGACATGGCGCTGCCGGGCGGGATGAACTCGGCGTCGCGCGCGCCCTTGCCCAGGCTCTCGTCGCAGAGCTCGCGCTCGGCGCGGTTCAGGCCTACCGACAGGCCGTTGGCGCAGCCGACGGGACTGTGGCGCAGGGCGGCTCTGACGTCGCCCTTAGGCCCCTCGGGCTGCGGCGCGGGATGGATGGGCGCTTGCGGGCGCGCCGGCGCGGGCGAGGCCGACGGAGCAGGGGCCGGGGCGGGCAGGGGCGCCACCGGCAGCTCCGGCGGCAGGTTGCGCTGCGGACGGCGGTGCAGACGGATCGGCGCGGGCCTGGCGTTGGTTCCCGCCGGCGGCGGGGTGCGGGGCATGATCAGGATCGGAATGATGGCTTCCGGCGGCCCACGCTCCGGCGGCGGCATGCGCAGCACCGGCGCCTGAAGGGCCACGACCGTCAGCACCGCCACATGCGCTACAGCCGAGATGGCCGTCGCAATGATCGTTCGGCGGCGCCTGGCCGTCTGCATATGCTTGTGGGTCCCTCAACAGCTTGGCCTAAAAGGGAAGCGCACTCGCGGCGATTTCGTGACGCGGGCGCCATTCGGCGGGTGGCGGACGCTCCGGCTTGAAGCGCTTCGTTGGAGTTGCGATCAGAGGCCTTGCGGCGCCGGCGCGCAAACATTGACGAGAACGCGCTTGGCGACTATGTAGCGCGCTCTTTCGAGGCCGGGATTCGTCCCTGTCCCGATGAACCTCTTTCCGTTGGCGCGCAGATCAAGGCGCGCCGGCGTGTTTTTGCGTTCAGCGGGCGGCTTCGGAAACCCGACGAAAACCAGGACCCACTGAGGCGCTTCGGCCCAACGGCACACGCCTCCACGCAAGCGAGATTAGATGCCCACAGTCAACCAGCTCATCCGCAAGCCGCGGCAGGACAAGCCTTCCCGGAACAAGGTTCCGGCCCTGAAGGGCTGCCCGCAGCGCCGCGGCGTCTGCACCCGGGTCTATACGACCACCCCGAAGAAGCCGAACTCGGCTCTGCGTAAGGTCGCCAAGGTGCGCCTGACCACCGGCATCGAAGCGGTGTGCTACATCCCCGGCGAGGGTCACAACCTGCAGGAACACTCCGTGGTCCTGATCCGTGGGGGCCGCGTGAAGGACCTTCCCGGCGTCCGCTACCACATCCTTCGCGGTGTGCTCGATACGCAAGGCGTCAAGGACCGTCGCCAGCGTCGTTCGCTCTACGGCGCCAAGCGTCCGAAGTAAGGAAGAAGAAGAATGTCCCGCCGCCGCCGCGCAGAGAAACGCCAAGTCCTTCCGGATCCGAAGTTCGGGGACCTGGTCGTCACCAAGTTCATGAACATGGTGATGTACGAAGGTAAGAAGGCCGTCGCCGAGAACATCCTCTATGGCGCCTTCGATATCCTCGAAGCCAAGCGCAAGGACCTGGGCCCGCTGGAAACCTTCCACTCGGCCCTGGAAAACGTCGCGCCCGCCATCGAAGTGAAATCCCGCCGGGTCGGCGGCGCCACCTATCAGGTGCCGATGGAAGTCCGTCCGGACCGCCGTCGCGCCCTGGCGATCCGCTGGATCGTGGCCGCCGCCCGCAAGCGCGGCGAGAACACCATGACCGAAAAGCTGGCCGGCGAACTGCTGGACGCCTCTTCGAACCGCGGCGCCGCAGTGAAGAAGCGCGAAGACACCCACAAGATGGCGGAAGCCAACCGGGCGTTCTCGCACTACCGCTGGTAAGCCCACCCATACTGAGCTTTCCGGCGCGGG
>JBOHKZ010000164.1:0-6069 GCA_050729355.1 Phenylobacterium sp.
ACGCCAACGTCGGATGGCTGCAGACCCGGCTGAAGGACATCGCGGTGATCGACCTGACGAACCTGACGCAGAGCGATCCGAACTACGTCACGCTGAAGAACGGCGCGAACTTCTCCAACTGCATCGCGCCCACGTCTGACGTGGCCAAGCTGCAGGCTTTGATCAACGCCGGCATCCTGCCCGCCACCGCGATGCTTGGCGTCTGCGGGGACGCGTTCGCCCCGGGCTGGGCGGGGCAAGGCGTGTTCGGTTTCTCCGTCAAATCCTCAGGGGGCATCCAGGCACAGTTGGGCGGCAACGAGCTGCCGAACTCGCCGGAATGGACCGTCTCCCTGGGCGCCCAGTACACCTGGGAATTCGCTGGCGGATGGCAGGCCACGCCGCGGGTCGACTTCTACTATCAGGCGTCTTCGTATTCGCGGATCTACAACCGGATCAACGACCGGCTCGACAGTTGGACCAACACCAACGTCACCCTGTTCCTCAACAAGCCTGACTGGGACCTGTCGGTGCAGTTCTTCATCCGCAACCTGACGGACGAGACCGCCATCACCGACCAGTACCTGACGGACGACTCGTCGGGCCTCTTCACCAACATCTTCCTCTCTGAACCCAGA
Source organism: Phenylobacterium sp. (assembly GCA_050729355.1). Lineage (GTDB taxonomy): Bacteria > Pseudomonadota > Alphaproteobacteria > Caulobacterales > Caulobacteraceae > Phenylobacterium. The sequence goes on from JBOHKZ010000164.1 coordinate 618, forward strand.
ACCTACGGCGTCTCCGTGACAAAGCGGTTCTGAGGCCTCCCCGGAGGAAGACTTAGGGCGGCGAGATCTCCTCGCCGCCCCTTTTCCTGCAACGGGCCGCCGCAGGCGTCAGGTCGCAAGCCTGCCTGCAAGCGAAGCCAAGGCCTTGGGCAGGACCGCCTGCACTGTGACGATGTACAAGGGGACGCCGGTATCATCCGCCACGGTCATGCGGCAGACGCCCGTCTCCCAGAACCGGTCGGGCCGGGCCTCGAGCGTCAGGGCCATCAGCTTCAGCGCATGGCGCTTGGCCGCCTCCAGACCTGCTTGCTCGGAGCCTGTGTCATCCGTCTCCGGCGCGGGGGTCTGCAGATGGAAGTGGAAGCGGGCCATCCCGGGCGTCCTCTGGCTCTAATGAAATTCCGCGGCCGCGCGCCCGCCTCCCCTGGCGGAGCCAGTGCGACCGACCACCGCCGCACTGGCGTAACTATGGTTTTCGCAATGCGCCGTGGGCAAGCGAATACATCGAGATTTCCCGAACTACCGATCTGTCAGGCGCGAGTCATACCGGGTTCGGGCCGGCCCGACGTCTCAGCGGCCCAGGGCCGCGGGCGCGTCCATCACCGCATACCAGCCGGGTGTTTGCGCGATGATCGGGCCCAGGAAGGCAAACGTCAGCAAGGCCCCGATCCCGACCAGATAGGTCGGGTGCGGGCGCCTTCCGACCCGCTACGGGGACCGGCGCGCGATGTAGAGGCTGGTGGTCATGTTCCGCACGACCCGCCCCCCGAAATCGTCGCGCGCGATGCGGCCAAGTTCTGCGAACACGGCGTCCCGGTCGGCGCGGACGTTCACGTTGGAGTAGGTCGCGTACAACGCCATCGTCTGCTCCGGATCGAGCGCCAGAGACCATTGGCTCGTCATGCACTCCGCGGCGTCGAAGGCCTCCGTCTTCCGTATCGCGGCGATCCGCGCTGCGGCATCCAGAGCGAACGGGACGCCCCTCTCGCCCACCGAAGGGCTCGAAGGGCCCTTCAGCAATTCCCGCGAGGCCAGGTGGAAGGGATCTGACCGGCTATCGTCGCCGAAGACATTCCAGACCGCCGCCCACCATGCGCCCGGGCGCAGCACCCGCGCGATCTTGTCGAGCGCCGCGTCTTCTTCGAGCCAATGAAACGCGGTAGCGCTGACCCCAAGATCATAGGCGGACGCCTCCAGCTCCGCGTCCTCGAAGGTGGAGACCACCACCTGCAAGGCGGGTTCTGCAGTGCATCTCGACAGGAAGTCGGCGAGCCGCGGGTCGGGCTCTATGGCGGTCAAGGGACGAGCGCCCGCGTCGAGCAGGCGACGTGTCGCTATGCCTGTGCCCGCGCCGATCTCGAAAGTCGCCGTCCCCGGCCCAAGGCCGCATCGCGTGCGCAGCGTCTGGTAGACCCAATCCGGATAGTCGGGCCGCGCGGCGTGGTAGTTGGCCGGATCGTGGCCAAAGGCGCGCCGGCCGGCCCACCGGGCGATAGGGGTCTCGCTCATCCGCCGGAGCATAGAGGATTGGGTCGGTATTCCATCCGTTGCAGACCTCGCTGTCGTCCTCTTGTCGGGCCAGCGTCCGCTTTCGACCCCTAGCGGACATTGCCTGCACTCTGGAACGTTGGCCTCGCAAGTCCGCAAAGCAGGCGGTCGGTCGGCGATTACATCGGGATCAGGCAATCGGTGTTGGTGGGAGGCAAGACCCCTACCCCGGTGGGCAAGGAGGATGGGAGCGTCCATGTTCCTCAGCTCTGCAGGTTTGCATGCTTTCTCTGTCCTCTTGCCGCACCGCGGCGCTTGCCCTTTCCGCTGCGCTGTTCGGCGTAGCGCCCGTCCTCGCCGCCGAGGCCGTGAGGGAGACCCCGGCGAGCATGGTTGGGGCGCTGCATACCGCCTTCGGGGAACACCATGCCCGTGCTGTGCACACCAAAGGAGTGATGTTCGAAGGCGAGTTCACGCCCGACGGAGGCGCTCGGGCGCTGACCAAGGCGCCGATCTTTGCAGGTCCTCGACTTCCGATCGCGGCGCGGTTCTCGTTGTTCGCAGGCGTGCCGGACCTCGCAGACAACGACGATGCGGCGTCGCCCGCGGGCTTCGGCGTGAAGATCAAGGGGAAGGACGGCGACGACTTCGACATCGAGGCCAACCAGCACAAGGACTTCATCACCGCGACGTCCGACGAGTTCGCCGTCTTCCTGCGCGCCCTGCCGGTGAGCGGCCCCGCCGCGCCGCATCCGAATGCGGTGGAACAGTTCCTGGCCGGTCATCCGCATGCGGCGGAGTTCCTGGGCAGCCGCACCTATCCTGCCTCCTATGCGCAGGCGACCTACTTCGGGGTCAACTCCGTGAAGTTCACCAACGCCAAAGGGAAGTCGGTGTTCGTGCGCTATCGCTTCACGCCGAAGGCCGGCGAGCGCTACTTGTCGCCCGCCGAGCGCAAGGCGAAGGGCGGGACCTATCTGCACGATGAGATCGCCCAGCGGATCGCCAAGGGGCCGGTGGTGTTCGACTGGTACGCCCAGATCGCGGAAGCGGGCGACAAGATCGAAGACCCGTCGATCGCCTGGCCGGAGAGCCGCCGGCTGGTGAAGCTCGGGACGTTCACGCTGACCCGCAGTCCGGCCGACCCCGACACGGCGCAGCGAAGCCTGTTGTTCCTGCCGGGCAAGTCGCATCCCGGCGTGGAGGCGGCCGATCCGATGCTGGTGCTGCGCAACGCCGCCTATCCGATCTCCTTCAAGGAACGACAGTAGGGCTCAGGCGCGGACGCTGCGCCGCCAGGCCCCGGGGGGCGCGCCTGCAGCGGTGGTGAAGGTCCGGGTGAAGTGGCTCTGGTCGGCAAATCCACAGCGAAGGGCCACCTCGGAGAGGGGCTCGTCGGTCTCACGTAGCAGGTCCTTGGCCTTGTCGATGCGCCGTTCCAATAGCCAGCGATGCGGCGGCAGGCCCATCGTGATGCGGAAGGCGCGAGCAAAATGGCCTGGCGAGAGCCCGCAGGCCCGCGCGATCTCGGCGTGCGAGACCTCGCCGTCCAGGTTTGCGACCAGGATGTCGGTCGCCAGACGCTCTTGCCACGGCGCGAGGCGACCGCGCCGCTCGCCCGCGTCACGCAGCCCGCCGTAGGCGTGGGCCACATGCGTGCAGACCGCCAAGGTGACGTAATCCACGAACAGGCGGCTGGCCTGCTCAGGATGGCGAAAGGCGGGCAGGATCGCCTGGCCCAGATGGTGGATGGTGAAATCGTCGAGCCCACAGCCCTTCGGGTAGGCCAGCTCGCCGATACGCGGTACGCCGGAATTGTCGGCGAGCGCGTCGAAGGCGCTGCGCGGCAGGTGGAAGTGCAGGCCCACCATGGGATTGTTGACGTAGATGTAGGGCGCGGCCCGCAGGTCGTACATCGTGACCTGCGGCGCGCGGATTGGCGCGGTCCGGACGGGGCGGTCGTCTTCCCAGAGCTGGTAGTCGGGAAAGTCCTGGAAGCCCATGCTGAGCAGCAGGGCGTCCTCGCGCGGCTGCGGCTCCGAGAGCTCGAACGTCGGCGCTGTCTGCTGCAGGTAGGTGACCGCGATCTCGGACTTCTTCAGCACCCCGGAGACCAGGGCGGGCGCAGCCTCGGCCACGGCGCCGAAGCGCCGGCCGAAGTCCTGCCCATAGGAAGTCACGCCCATCACCCTGCCTCTGGGGAGGCGATACTATGTGACCGACCGACGCGCTCCGCAAATAACGCCTGGCGACTACCCGGCAGCGCGAGTGCGCGCCACGCAGCCAGGACTAGCGCGGGCATCAGGCGAAAGTCCGCTTTTCGAGGCAGGGCCGATTTCGATTCTTGGCTTCCGAGTGCCCGCTTTCCACCCTCAGCGGACCTCCGTTGCGTCTGCTGTCGGCCGTTGCTCCGAACGTCCGCTTCCGGCAAGCGACCCTGCTTCCGCCTTCGACCCTTAGCGGACCTTCAACCGTCACGGCTTAGATCAGGGGCATGGAAAGCCCCATCACGCCCGGGAACGGTGCCGCCCTCGTTGCGCTCTTGGAGGCGCGGGACGGGACCGCCACCATCCTAGTCCTGCAAGACGGGCAACGGGTCCTCGCCCTGAATTGCGCCTGGGGCAGGGATATCGGGGCCGACTGGGAGCATCTGACAGTCAACGTCTCTCCATCGGTCGATGGCGTGGACATCGAGTTCCTGTCGACGGCTGAGGTCGTCGGAGCGCTCGATCCTGATACCGGCGCGGTGTTGTACCGGAGGCGGACAGACGGTCAGGCGTAAGACCGCTTTCCACCCATAGCGCACGTTGGTGACGTCCGCTCGTCGGCGCGTCAGGTTCAACGTCCGCTCTCGGATCGGTGCGAAGTTCCGCTTTCGACCCTTAGCGGACCTTTTTCCGTCAGCGAAAGCCCTATGGCTGTAAGACTGTCTCCGGCCCAGGAAGGAGACATCGCGGTCGCTAGGGCACAGCCGCTCAGGGAAAGGTGAAATCTCCACCCAGAGCGGCAGTAGGGACGACGCCGAAATACGCCGTTCGCTGACATGCCGCGAATCGCGCGAACTCGCGTCGTGACCATCTTCCGCGACGCGCTCAGCAAGGCCCGAACAGCCACGGTCGCACAAACGCTGGGGAGGGTCCGAACAAAGGTCCTGTTGCTGGCGACGATCACCAGCCGCCACCGCACCCATGGTCGTTGTGGAACAACAAGGTTTCCACCCAAAGCTTCAGCATGATAACTACCTATCGACGTTCATCGAACCGAAGTTCGTCGCAAACGGAGAGAAAAAATGGCCCGGTTATTCCTCCCAAGCTTGGCGGTGCTGGCGTCGCTCGCGGCGTTAAGCGCGCTGCCGGCCCAAGCAAAGGAAGTTCCCATGACCTGCAAGGCGACAACCGTCGCCGTGAAGCCCAAGGCCGGCAAAACGACGCCGATGAAGTCCGTGTTCCTGGTTGGCCTTCCGTCAGGCGCATCGGAGCTGCCGGTCGGCACGTCAATCGCCGTCGTGGCGACCCGCCAAAACTCGCCGGGCTCCAAGGCGCCCAAGGCGTACAAGACGACCGATCCCTTGAAGGCGGGCGGCGAAGCCAGCTTCAATAGGGAGCCCTCGCTGAACGGAGAGTGCACCGCCACGGCGGAGATGTGATCGAGGGCGCCTCGCAACGTTTCCAAGGAAGGCTGCGAGCGGCGGCCAGCTAGGGCCGCCGTTCGCGTCTCTGCGTCTCGTGCTGATGGTGCCGGGTTAGCCGGAATTTGCGAGTTGCGGCGGCCACTTTCCACCCCCAGCGGACCTCCGTTGGGTCTGCTGTCGGCCGTTGCTCCGAACGTCCGCCTCCGGCAAGCGACCCCATTTCCGCTTTCGACCCGTTGCGGGCATCGCGAAAGTTGGCTCTTCAGGAGCAGGAACGCCGACGCATTCCCGCCAGGCGTGAGCGCGGTTGACGGCCAAGCTTCGCCGCGTAAC
>JBOHKZ010000165.1:0-3299 GCA_050729355.1 Phenylobacterium sp.
ACCTTCAGCCGGTCGACGACGGAGGAAGCGCCCTTCTCCCGGCCCGCCAGGACGGTCAGGAGCAGGCTGATGACGAAGAACATGGAGCCGAGGATCCAGGTGATCCGGGTCATCAGGTCGCCGGCGCCGCGCACCGACATCATGCCGGACGGGCTGCCGCCGCCGACGAATCCGCCGCCTTCCGAACGTTGCAGCAGGACAACGCCGATCAGCAGCAGGCTGACAACAATCTGGGCGGCGAGCAGGAGGCCTAGCAGCATGGTAATCGAGGTCCGGTGCGCTCGGGCGGACACACCGCTCCGAAATGAAGCGCGGGCTCTATCACCGAGCCTGCGCCAAGGCCATAGCTAGGGCGTCGCAGGCGTCAGACAAGTCATGATTCTCAAGAGCTCTCGTCTTCCGATCCTCGAAACTCAGCGTCTACGACTCGAGCCCCTGGCCGCCGGGGACGCCGCCTTCATTTTCCCGTTGATGGCCGACCACGAGGTCATGGCCTTCTGGGATGTGCCCGAGATCGACGATCCCGACGTGGTCGCCGACGTTGTCGAGGGCCAGGTGAGCGAGATGGCGGCCGGCCGGGCGGTCTACTGGGCGATCCGCAGCCTGGCGGAGGGCGCCTTCATCGGCACCTGCGATCTCTCCGAGATCGACCGCCGCCACAAGCGCGCCGAGGTCGGGTTCATGCTGGGTCGCGACAGCTGGGGCAACGGCTACGCCCAGGAGGCGATGTCGGCGGTGATGTCCTTCGCCGCCTCCAGCGGCCTGCGCCGGCTCCTGGCCCGTACCCACCTGGGGAACCGCCGCTCCGACAGCCTGCTCGAGAAGCTCGGCTTCCAGGAAGAGGGCATCCTGCGGGGCTTTGTGGAGCGCGATGGCGAGCGCCGCGATTGCCGGCTCTTCGGGGTGTTGCTCTAGGGCGGCATTTCCTATCTCAAACCCCATGAACCCGATCGCCGTCACCGGTTTCGACCACATCGTCCTGCGCATCCGCGACAAGGGCCGCATGCTCGGCTTCTACGTGGACGTGCTCGGTCTCTCGATAGACCGCGACCGGCCGGAGCTCGGCCTGACCCACGTGCGCGCCGGGCCACAGATGATCGACCTCGTCACCCTCGACGGTCCGTTGGGGAGCAAGGGCGGCGCGGGTCCCCAGTCCGAGGGTCGCAACCTCGACCACTTCGCCCTGCAGGTGCGCCCCTTCGACGAATCCGCCATCCGCGGCCACCTGGCGGCGCACGGCGTCGAGGTGGTCGAAGAGGGCCCGCGCTACGGCGCGAACGGCGATGGCTTCTCGCTCTACGTCCGCGACCCCGAGGGCAATGTCGTCGAGCTCAAGGGCCCTTCTCAGTAAGCGCCGACTAGACGGCGTTCACGATCCCCAGGAAATCCGCCGCCTTCAGGGATGCGCCGCCAACCAGGGCGCCGCCGACCTCCGCCGCGTGCAGGATCTCGACGGCGTTGGAGGGCTTCACCGAACCGCCATAGAGGATCGGGACCTTGGCCCCCTCGTCCCCGAAGAGCTCGACGATCGTGGCGCGGATGGCCCGATGCATCTCCTCGATCTGCGGCGTGGTGGGCGTCAGCCCGGTGCCGATCGCCCAGACTGGCTCGTAAGCCACCGCGAACGCCTTCCGCTCCAGGTCGCGCGGCAAGGATCCCCTCACCTGCCCCGTCACCACGGCGAGCGCGTCGCCCGCCTCGCGTTGCTCAAGGGTCTCGCCGACGCAGATGATCGGCTCGAGTCCGCCGCTCACGGCCGCCGTCGCCTTCGCTGCGACGATGGCGTCAGTCTCGCCGTGACCGGCGCGCCGCTCGGAGTGGCCGACGATCACCAGGCTCGCCCCGGCGTCCGTCAGCATCTGCGCTGAGATGTCGCCGGTGAAGGCGCCGCTTTCCTGAGGACTGCAGTCCTGGCCGCCGGTCAGCACGGCCGACCCCTTCAACGCCTCGCTCATCCGCGAGACCAGCGTCGCCGGCGGACAGAGCGCCACCCGCAGTCCCTTCCCTGTCACCCCAGCGGCCACCGCCCTCGCCTCGTCCAGCGCTGCGGCCAGGCCGTTCATCTTCCAGTTTCCGGCAATCAGCGGGGTCGGGGCAGTCATCGGGCCTCACTTTGGTCGCGCTCAAATCGTCCCTGGCGCGGTTAAGCCAAGCTGGCCCCGCTGTCACGCGCTTGCGGGCCCGCCGCCGCCTCCACTATACCGGCGCACACCCAGCGCCCCTGAAAGGCAATTGATGCTCGCCAATATCCGCGCCTTCGCGAAGTCCCCGGCCGCCGCCGTCCTGATCGGCCTCCTGGTGGTCAGCTTCGCCGTCTTCGGCATCCGTGACGTGTTCAAGGGCCGGATCGCGGGCGACGCGGTGATCACGGCGGGCTCGCGCACGCTCACCCCGGCCGACTTCAAGCGCGAGTTCGACGGCTATAAGTCGCGCGTCGAGCAGCAGGTCGGCCAGCCGATCACCACGGAAGCCGCCGTCGCCAATGGCCTTGACCGCCGGGTGCTCGAAGGCCTGGCCGGCCGCGAAGCCTTCGCCGAACTGGTCCGCAAGATCGGCGTCATCCCCTCGGACAAGCTGATCGTCGCCGAGATCAACAAGATTCCCGCCTTCTTCGACCAGGTGTCCGGCCGCTTCGACAAGAAAGCCTACCAGCAGAAACTCGGCGAGAACGGCCTCACGCCTGCGAAGTTCGAAGGCATCATGCGCGACGAGATCGCTCAGCAGCACGTGGGCACGGGCCTCGTCGCCGGCCTGCGCGTGCCGCGCGCCTACACCGCCATGGGCGCCATCTATGCGATGGAAAACCGCGACATCGCCTACTTCCCGATCGAGCCCGGCAGCGTGCCGCAACCGCCGCCGCCGACCGACGCCCAACTGACGGCGTTCATGAAGGAGAATTCGGCCCAGCTCACCCGGCCGGAGTTCCGCGTCCTGACCGTCGTGCGGTTCTCGCCGCAACTGGTCGCCGCCAACCTGCCGATCGACGAGGCCGAGGTGAAGAAGCGCTTCGACTTCCGCAAGGACACGCTTTCGACCCCCGAAACCCGCACCATCATCCAGATCCCGGCCAAGGACCCGACAGCCGCGCAGCAGATCGGCCAGCGCCTGGCCAAGGGCGAAGAGCCGGCCGCGATCGCCAAGTCGCTCGGCGTCGAGGTTCTGACCTATGACAACAAGCCCAAGACCGCGATCGCCGACCGCAAGGTCGCCGAGGCCGCTTTCCGCATGCTGCCGGGCCAGACGGCCCCGGTGCCCGGCGACCTGGGCTTGGCCGTGGTCAAGGTGGTCTCGGCCAACCC